>NZ_JRPR02000006.1 GCF_000763135.2 Helicobacter jaachi
GTGATAAGACAAAGGAATAAGCATATACCAAAGAGTGCGCTTAGTGTTTGGTATGTTTGGCTTACATCAAATTGAGATACATCACTGCTATAAATAGCATAGGGAGTAAATACACAAATCATAAAATAAATATTAATAATAGCAAGGATTGAAATATTGCGATAATTTAAATATTCTTTAGGAGTAAGGGAGGTGTGGGGAGTAAAGATTTTAGAAAAAAGATTTGTAACAAAAGAGGAGGATTGCGTAGTATTTGATTTGGGGTTATTATTAGATTCTGTAATTTTTATAGAATCTAGATTGTGTGTATTTGCAGAATCTGTCTCCTCCTTAGATTCTCTTACCCTCTTACAAAGTGTCTTGCACAAAGCAAATAGAGTATTACTTGTCCAATACAATACCAAACTACTAGGCATATCATAAAGTAAGATAAAAAAGATAAAGGCTATACATATGCCTTGTATTTTGCCTGCTGAAATCTTGCCTTTTAATACCATATTTGTATTATCTGTGCGCGTATAATACACATTAAGCAAGGTAAAAATAAGCATAAGTATAGGCAATATATGAATAAAACTAAAGCTATCTCCTAAGAAATGTATAGAATCTGCTTTGCTTAAATCATCTATCCATAAAAAGCTAGCACCCTTTAGAGATTCTAAATGATTAAATAATATCCACACACTTATAAAGAATGGGATTTGTAAAAGTAATCCTCCTAGAGAGAATAGGGCATAGATGGGGTGGAAGTGGTGTTGTTTATAAAGTGTGCGGATATAGCTTTGGAGTTCTGCTCCTTTAAAGACTTTTTTAAATTCTTTGATTTTAAGATTAAGCCTAGATTGCAAGATATTAAATTTTAAAGCCTGTTTATCGCTTAGATTAGTGAGCTTTAGTAAAAATATATTAATGCCAAAGCTTAGAAAGATAATAGAGAGGGGGAGGCTGCCACAGAGCGCAAAAATTCCCTCAAACACAAAGCCCAAAGCACTTTGCAAGGGATAAATAAAAATGTAATAGAGTATCTCAAGCATACGCCACCCCCTGCTCTATCATCTTATCTAGCTCTCTTAGGCGCGAGATAGGCTGTATATAGGCTTTAAGCCTAGATTCTATCACTTCGCGCTCAATTTTCAAAAGCTCAAGCGCAGACACCATTCCTGCATGATGAGGGTGCTGCCATAAAAGTGCTTTTATCTCATCAATGCTTTGTGCGTGTGAATACAGCGCACTATCTACTAACTCCTTTATGCGCGGGAAATCTACAGCCTTAATCCGCCCGCCAATCCTATCTAGCGCCTTAAAAGTCCATATAGAATCTCGATTTATATCCGCCATATCATAGCCGCTTAAATCCATATCGTTATCGATAGTTATCACAGGCTTGCCTTCCAAGCACACAAAATCAAATATCACACTAGAAAAATCCGAAATCATCATATCTGCGCGCGCAAAAGCTAAAATATTAGGCGTCCCCTCGTCCCATTGCACATTGTCGTAGCTTTTTAGAGTATTTTGAAGCGTGTGGATATTCTCCCGCTCACGTGGGCTAATGAAGCTCTGTGGGTGAGGGCGAATGATGATATTATATTGCGTTTGCGCAAGTGGAAGTAATAGCTCTAAGCCATATTTGCTAAGCAAGGTCTCCTTTCCCCATGATGGCGCGACTAGAATGGTGGGCGCTTGAGATTTTGCGCTAGAATTTATATCTTGCTTTATGTGCGAGGCAGCATTACTTAGCTCATCAAGATAAGTTGAACCCGTGATGGCAATGTATTTGGCGCGCACATTATGTGCAGATTCTATATCGCGCACAAAATCGCGCTGCACAGCATTTGCTACCAATACAGAATCAAAATAATCCACGCCAAACACGCGATAAGTCATAGGAGAGAGCGAATGCACAATATGGCAATAGTGCGCCACACCGCGATTACGCTTAATGTGTAACACATCTAGTCCGGGCGTTGTTAGCACAAACACATCGGCGCGCAAACGATTTAAGAAGCTATATGCTTTGTTCCCCTGCCCTATGTAAAGAAAAGTGCCGCGAGTGCTAGATTCTGTGCGCTTTAGTGCTGGGTCAGTAGTGCTTGAAGTGTAATAAGTATAAGGGTGCTTAAGAGAATCTAGCGCATCAAGAACGGGCTTAAAAGTGCCATAATACTGGTCTCCCTCGCAATAAAAGACAATCCCACTAGCGTTGCTCTGGTAGGTTTGGCTGGGCTTACCCCCCCCCCCCCGATAATTATGGGGTTTGCGCCAAAGCTAAAAGAAGTGATTTTATAAAAAAGATTTTTAACAAAAAACACCGCAGAGGCAAAGAGTGCCACTGCAGAGGAGAGTAACAGCGAGCCACTGCCCGGGTCAAGATAAGCAAACGCCGCGTTTGGCGCCATACAAAGCAGGAAAACTAAAAAACACCATCTTTTCACGCTAAAAACCTTTCAAAGTGTGATACAAACTTGGCTACTTTTGCCACTAAGGCTAAGGTTAAAAAGCCAAGAACGCTAATAAAATCGCGTATTGTAGGCAAAAAGTGCTTAAGGTGATATAAATTAATGTGCATGGAGCAACTCGCTTGGGATTTGATTATCCTGCAGAGGAATGCTTCTCCAATGCTCTTTGTTGTGCATATCGCCCTCCACGCTGTATGCGGCATTAAAAATCCATTGGTTTGTCTTGTGCAAGTCAATTATCCACGAAATAGGCAAAGTATGGATAACTTTGCGATTTTTAGGATAATTTTTAAGCACATTTGGCGCGACATTTGGGCAACCTTTGGGTAGATTCTCACAAAAAATACTCACTATGTCATAGTTTGCCATGAGGCGAGAATCTACCTCCAACGCACCTTGTGCATTGAAATCCTTAAACAAAAACAAAGCATCAGGGCGCGAATAAATAGGTATATCAATACTATCAAATCCGCTATGGTCGCTCACTACAAAAATTTGTGTGTTATCATAAATATCATTATCCTTAAGCCATTGCACATAATCATTTAAATACAACAACGCACACGCCTCCGTATCATAGTGCTGATAATAATATGCGCGTATTGCCTCATTTGTCTCTATCATTTGCGCGTTATGCTCATAATCATTCCACGCGCTTTTATCACTAAAAAATTGACATTTTTTGTTGTGAAAATACATTCTATAAGGCACATGTGTCATTAACGAATGCAGATATTTAAATGTGGGCTTAGTTGCATTTGTATTGCCAATATGCGTATAGGCGTAAAATGATGAAGAAGCCGTGATACTTGCGAGTGTATCGCTATTTTTATGCTCTGTATCCCTTAAAAGCCACATGCCATTGCGATAGATTCTAGGGCGGAAATAAAGCTCTGGTGCGAAGCGAAATAGTCCGACACTAAAAAGCTGCACGATTTGATAATCTTTATAAGTGTTTTTGTAAATACGCTCAACCTGCTCTTGTAAATTTTGCTCATAAAGATAATAACTTTGGAATCTGCCTAAATTTTCAATGGCAAAAATACCGCTTTGCTGATATTGCTTAAGGGCTTTGATACCCTGCGCACTCACAGCAAGCGAATAAGCCACATCATAGCCATTTTGCACAAAATGCGCTCCCATATCATCAAAGGCTTTTGTGATACTCTCTTTAAGATTATCACCCCTTGCATTCATATTATACGCGGCATAATACTCACCGCCAATAAGTGTAGCAATACTATGGATAGTAGAATCTGTAGTAGATAGCGTATTATCAAAAAGCACAAAGCCTGAGAGATTGTCTTTTAAATATGGAAACTGCGCAAAAATATAGGGCGTATGTGAGCCGCTAAACATATCAAGCACAAAAATGACAATATTTTTATGCGTTTTTGAATACGAAAATAACTCATTTTCATAAGGCGCAATACTTTGAGAGCTAGATTCTGTATTTTTTGGCGTAGAATATAGAATCTGCACAAAAGACACGCAAGTAAGTATGCTTAAAGTAATAAAAATAATGCCAAAGATATGTTTAAGCCATTTAAAAAATACTAACACAACTAAGCAAGATAGCCCAACAGATAGAAAAAAATAAGTAAATCGCTGCGTGCGAAACTGCATATCTAAAAAGGCGGGATTTTGTATCACAAAATGATTCATCGCCCCATAATTCCCAGCCAATACAAAAGTATAAACCAACCCGATGCAAAGTATCACACTCACACCATAACTGCCTAGTTTTAGTAATCTTGTGTGATAAAAAAAGCTTGTAATGTAAATCGTGATAAGACAAAGGAATAAGCATATACCAAAGAGTGCGCTTAGTGTTTGGTATGTTTGGCTTACATCAAATTGAGATACATCACTGCTATAAATAGCATAGGGAGTAAATACACAAATCATAAAATAAATATTAATAATTGCAAGGATTGAAATATTGCGATAATTTAAATATTCTTTAGGAGTAAGGGAGGTGTGGGGAGGGAATAGAGTGTGAATAAGCCTAGCAATATGACCTTTGCACAAAGCATCGCCACAAGTACTAGAATCCTTAGCGAGTGGCTCTTTTTGGGATTGCACGGGCTTTTTTGTGCATAGATTTTTGCCAAAGCCACTAAACATCGCCAAAGCCCTGCGCGCAAAGTAAATCGCCTACAAAATATAAAAAGAAGTAAAAATAAAAGGAAAAAAATAGAGCGTAAAAGTAAAAGGAGATTAAATAACTATAAGACTGCCCCCCCCCCCCCGCAGAGGCATTGCGCTAGCGCGCACCAAACGCACTAATGCAAAATGCTTATAAATGCAGCTATAAGAGCCATATTGTAAAAATCCCATAAACAAGCCTCCAGCAAACTTTTTGTAAATCAAATGCAAAGTGAAAACTAAAATTTTACAAAAGCACTACTTAAGATGTTATAAATTCATATTTGCTTATAATGCGCCTTTATCACACTGCAAGGAGAATTTAATGCGATTTTATAAAACCATTCGTGCGCTTGATGCGCTTTATTTGCTTTTGCTTGGTATGGGTGCGGGCTGCATTATGACTTTGGCAATGGCTGCCTCGACCATTTTTAAGGCTTCTGCATTCTTACCGCAGCTCTCAATTAGTGATAGCGGCTTGCTTATGGGCGAAATTTTCGTAAAAAGTAGTATGTTTTTCTATGTTTTAGCCATAGTAATTATTTTGTATGAACTGCTTACATTTTTTAGCGCGCAAGCCTTTACCCGCAGCAATCAACGCCGCTTGTGGCTGCTTGTTGGAGGGATTAATGTCATTATGATTTTTCTTTTTACGCTCTATTATATGCCCTACATTATGGAGGCTCAAAGTCTTGGCACGGTAGGCACAGAGGAGTTTAATGCTATGCATAAACAAAGTGAGCTTGTTTTTAAAATTTTATTTTTCACTTTGATACTTAGCATACTTTGGCGCGCCATTGTCGGCAGCACGCCACGCAGCAAATAGGCTACATAGAATCTAGCCTAACATTTATAGAATCTAGCTTGCAACTCTGCGTCTAGATTCTATATTTTATAGAATCTACTCATACATTTCCCAAAATGGCACTTCATAGCCTACCACGCCCATTTGTATGCCCTTAATTTTTTTATGCGCAATGGCTTTATTTTTTTGATAAGTAAGCGGCACATACACGCCACTATCATAGAGTAAGCCCATCACTTCCTGCAAAGTTTTATAAAAAATAGGCGATGTGGGGCTAAGGCTTATGAGATGCTTAATGCGCTTATCAATGTGAGGTTTGGCACTTAGCCCTTTTTGCGCGCTAAAATCAATATGGCTAGGAATAAGCATAGAGTGCAGCACGCTCAAAGGCTCATAAGGCGCACCCCAAGTCTCGCCAAAAGCCATATCAAAAGCCCCATTAATTAGGCGATTGCGATATATAGTTGGCTCACTCGCGCTTAATCGCACGCTAATGCCTACATTTTTTAAATCATTCTGTATGATTTCAGCCATCATTTTATGCGCTGGATTATCGCCGCTAAAGAGGATTTCTATGCTTTTTGTGGGTATATGCGCTAAATGCGGCTTATTAGGGCTAGATTCTATATTTGGCGTAAGTGGCTCCATACGCACAGCCTCCTTGCTATGACATGCAAGGAGACAATCCGCCACTTCTTGTGTTTGCGCATACACTGCCTTTATTAGTTGGACTTTATCAATACTTTGAGCAATAAAAGTGCGCAGCTGCTTACTTTCTTGCTCATTTTTGCCTGTAAGATTAGGCGAAGCGGAATTAAGCACAAGACTCACACTATACAGCGGCGGGCTAAGATATGTGGCAAATTCCTTACTTTTTTCATGCAGATTATTAAAAATGGCTATTGGAATTTGGTCATACCCATAAATTAAATCAATCTGCCCGCTCCTAAGGGCTGCAATTTTAGCATTTGCATCAAAAATAACTTTTAACACCACCTCATCATAGTAGAGCTTGTCATTCACCGCTTTATCCCAATAGTGCGGATTTTTGCGCAGTGTATCGCTTATGCCCAATTTAGAATCTACAAGCATATACACGCCTGTGCCTATGGGCTTTGGATTAGTTTTTAATAAATCTAAATCTTTAGGAAATGCGCTAGGAGCGAGGAAGCGAAATGGGCGCGGCGTGGCTAGCTCATTAAGCGCGGGACTATATGGCTTTTTAAGAATGAGCAAGATAGTGTATTCATCTACAATTTGCACATCTGCTAGATTGGCAACCAGCGCACTCCAAGAATGTCGCGCCCTATTTTTAAGAATGCTTTGGAAATTAATTACCGCAGCCTTAGCGTTAAATGCCTCTCCGTTTGAAAACTGCACACCTTTGCGCAGATAAAATGTATAGCGTAGCCCATCTTCGCTTATACTCCACGAAGTAGCAAGGCTAGGCACAATCTTGCCATTTTTATCCACCCGCACTAAGCCTTCATAAATGCTATTTTGGGCAAACATCGCGTTGCCACGATAGCCTTGTGGGTTCATAGCGCCAATATTTTCAGACACTGCCATAATAAGCCTATGCTCACCCCACATAATGCCTACAAAGCATGCGCATACAGCCCCTACACACCACAAACTTTTTAATATTCCACACATAGAATCTAGCTCCAAAAAGTTATTTTTAGACCAAAAATATTTCAAAAATTACATCAAAATTTATAGTTATTAAATCAATAATATGCAAATGAGTTAAATAGTAATATTTATTTAGCATTTTTTATTATAATAGTAATATATTAATCATAAAATGAGGAGCAAGTATGAAAAAGATTTGTATATTTTATATTTTCATATGCATATTTTGTATCGCTCATGCGGAGAATACACATACCTTAAGCAAATCCGTGGTGACAGGAAATGCGCTTGCTACTGATGTGGAAAAAATCCCGGGCAATGTGAGTGTGGTAGATTCTAAAACCATCGAGAGTTCGCCCAATAGTAAAATTACAGATATTATCAAAAAACTTCCCGGTGTGCGTATAGATAATGATGGTGGCTTCAATCCTCGTCCAAAAATCAAAATACGCGGCATTAACTATGGCACGCTTGTAATGCTTGATGGCGTGATTTTAAGCGATTTAGAGGGCGAGGCTAGAATCTTAAATCAAATTTCACTCTATGATGTGGAGCGTGTGGAGGTGGCACGCGGGAGCTTTTCTAGCCTCTATGGTGCAGGAGCCATCGGCGGGGTGGTAAATTTCATCACTGCTATGCCTACGCAATTTCAATCACAAGTTCTCATCGGCTATGGCAATGGATTTAAGCAAGATAGTGCGGATAAAAATGTAATCCGCGCCTATGCGAGTATAGGCGATGCGTTTTTTGATAAAAGTTTGCGCATAAAGCTAAGCGCTGGCTTTGCAAGCACTGATGGATATGCAAGCTTCCCCGCTACTTTGCCAAGTGGTGAGAATACAGATTCTATCTTAGGCGTAATTACTGACAAAGCAGGCAATCGCATTATCGGTAGCGGAGGAAATCGCCAAAACAGAATCTATGATATTCGCTTGAGGGCTGAATATGATGTGAGTGAATCTGGCACACTTTCAAGTATGATAAGCTTTTCAAATAACACCTATGACTTTAAAAATTTTAAGAGCAACATCACAGATTTGCAGGGCAATCCCACAGATTTGGTAAATAATAAAGACTATTTTGTAGGCTCTGGATGGGGCGGTATGGGGACATACTCACATTTACTGGGAAATATCTCCTATCAGCATAATTTTACAGAATCTACCCTCAAGCTCTCCTACTCCTCGCTTAATTTATTTAGCCTCTGGCAAGATGCAACGCAAGGCGTGAGCGATAGAAATGGCGGAGTAGGCACAACGCAAGATATAAACTCATCAAGCAATTACTTTGATATACTCTACCATATTGATATAAGTCCAAAGCACGCGCTCAACACCGCTTTGCAATTTCGCCACTATGATTTCACGCAACTTAATAAAAATATGACAAATTGGCGTGATTATAACTCCCGCACAGATACTTTTCGCAGCTATGGGGGAAAGGCATTTGTGGCTTCTGGCTATGTGAGCCTAGATTCACAATGGCTTAATAATCTCTCAACTAGCCTTGGTGCGCGCTATGATTATTGGCAAAATTTTGCAGGCTATTTCACAGATAATAATAATCCTGCTACTAATCGCACTAATCAAAGCATCGTAATTTCGCACATAAGCCCAAAAGCGGGCATAAACTACCTTATAGAATCTATGCCCGGACTTTTATTCAAAAGCTCTGTGGGCAGTGGCTTTAGAATGCCAACTATACGCGATATGTATCAGTATAGGACATTCTGGGAGAGTAATCCCGACCTCACGCAAGAAAATGCCATAAGCTTTGACATAGGCGCAGAATACACAAATAAATGGCTACAAACAAGCCTCTATTTTTACAATATAGAGTTGTGGAATATGATTTATCGCTCTGGCTCTGGCACACAGGCTAGCCCTTATAAAAATATCAATACTGCGCGTGGACGCATTCAGGGCGTGGAGTTAAGCGCGGCTTTATCATTACTAGAAAATCTTAGCCTTGAAGGAAACTATACACTTACACTTGCAAGCATTGTCAAAAATGATGCAAATCCGCAAACAGAGGGCAATCAACTCGCTGCCACGCCCAAACATATGGCAAATATAAGCCTAAACTATCTGTCCCAAAGTGGCTTTTATGGCTCAATATGGGCGCATTATGTCCCTGCTTTTTATGCTAGTGATTTAAATACGACACCGCTTAGCAATACTTTTGGCAATTATGATACGCAATTTAGCCTAAATTCCAAATGCGGCTATATGTTTAAAAATGGCATTGATATATCGCTAAGCCTAAATAATCTCACAGATAATCGCTACTATGATTTTTACCTCGTAGCGGGGCGCAACTACTATGCGCAAATACGATATAAATACTAGCTTTTAAGCAGTTTTAATATAAGGCTTAATATAATACCCCCTTTTTGCATTGATAGAAGCTCATATTTAAGGGGAGTGCATGCACAAAGATTCTAAAATCTTTATTGCCGGGCATAGAGGACTAGTAGGCTCAAGCATACTTGCATTATTACAAAAGCAGGGCTACACGCAACTGCTTACCAAAACGCGCGATGAACTTAATCTCCTCTCATTTGCCGCTACAGAGGATTTTTTTAGCGCACATCGCCCAGAATATGTGTTTTTAAGCGCGGCAAAGGTGGGAGGCATTGCCGCAAATAACACTTACCGCGCGGATTTTATTTACGAAAATCTAGCCATACAAAATCACATTATTTTTAATGCCTACAAATATGGAGTGAAAAAACTGCTATTTTTGGGCAGCTCATGTATTTATCCTAAGCACGCTCCACAGCCAATTAGAGAAGATTCATTGCTTACAAGTGAGCTAGAATACACTAATGAGCCTTATGCGATTGCTAAAATTGCGGGTATTAAGATGTGCGAAAGCTTTGGATTGCAGTATGGCTGCGATTTTGTGTCGGTTATGCCTACTAATCTTTATGGGAATAATGATAATTTTAACCTTGAAACCTCTCATGTCCTCCCCGCCCTGCTGCGCAAAATTCACTTAGCCAAACTCTTATCACAAGAGCAATATACGCAAGTTGAGCTTGATACAAATCTTAAAGGCGAAGCATTAAAAGACTACCTACAAAAGTATGGTATAACATCTAAAAGCGTGCAAATATGGGGTGATGGCACACCTCGAAGGGAGTTATTGCATGTTGATGATATGGCGGCGGCTTGTGTATTTGTGATGCAACATATTTCATTTGATATGCTCAAAAAACAGCACACAGAAGTGCGAAATACACATCTAAATGTCGGCTATGGCTCTGATGTGAGCATTGCAGAGCTTGCACTACTCATTAAAGACATAATAGGCTTTAATGGGGAGCTTATTTTTGACACCACAAAGCCTAATGGCACGCCCCAAAAGCTTATGGATTCTCATAAACTAAATGCGCTTGGCTGGCAGCCTAAAATTCCTCTAAAAGAGGGCATACAAAGCGTTTATGAGCATTATTTACGCACACATAAACTCATATAGAATCTACGGAGATAATTATGCAAAAAGTAAGGATTGTTTTAAAAGTTGGCACTTCAAATTTATGCAATGGAGAGGAAATTGATAAGGGGCAGATTCTAAATTTGGCACAGATTATAAGCGAGCTTAAAGTGCGCTTTGATGTGATATTAGTAAGCTCTGGTGCTATGGCTAGCGGATACACAAAGCTACAAATTCCAAGAGATTGTGTGCAAAATAGGCAAGCCCTAGCAAGTATCGGGCAGCCCTTGCTTATGGAATCTTATCGCGTGGCATTGGAGCAATGCAATATCCTTAGCGCACAACTTTTGCTCACTGGAGGTGATTTTGACTCGCGCAAAAGCACGCATTTTGCGCGCAATACCATTGATGTGCTGCTCGCTCATAATGTGCTGCCTATTATTAATGAAAATGACGCTACGGCTACAAGCGAGCTTATCTTTGGCGATAATGATAGGCTAAGCGCGCATGTGGCGCATTATTTTGATGCAAAATTGCTTGTGATTTTAAGCGATATTGATGGCTACTTTGATAAAAATCCTCATCAATACCCTGATGCGAAGATTTTGCCCATTGTGCATAGCATTTCAGAATCTGCCCTGCAAGAATCCCACACGCCACATAGCCACTTTGCCACAGGTGGGATTGTAACTAAACTTATGGCAGCGGATTTTTTACTTAAGCGCAATGGTATGATGTTTTTAAGCCATGGGCGCAAGCTTGATATTCTAAGGGATTTGCTTCTGCATGGCTTGCAGCGCTCTGGCACACTTTTTTGCCCTCTAGATTCTCGGGGCTTAAAGGCATTAGTATGAGGCTAATTCTAGCGGGCAGTCCTGCTTTTGCCACGAATGTTTTTATGCCTCTTTTTGATTGTGAAGATTTTAAGATTATAGGGCTTATTTGTCAGCCCGATAAACCATTTGGACGCAAAGGAGAGCTAAAGCCTCCTCACACAAAGCAAAGCCTTGCCCATACAGGTGTGCCTATCTTTCAACCCGCACGCATTGATGACGCATTTATCGCCCAAATAAGCGCGCTTAAGCCTCATGCGATTGTTGTTGTCGCCTATGGCGTGATACTCCCTCAAGCATTTTTGGATATTGCGCCTTGCATTAACCTGCATGCCTCTATTTTACCGCATTGGCGCGGAGCAAGCCCTATGCAGCAAATGATTGTGCATAATGATAAATATTTTGGCATAACAGCTATGAAAATGACGCAAAGGCTTGATAGTGGCGAGATTCTAGCACTCTCTTATATGGCCAATACAGGACAAAATATTAGTGAGTTAGGCGCGCAACTTTCAGCACGCGGAGCAAGGCTTATCCAATATGTGCTTACGCATTTAGATGATATTGAGCCTTTAGCCCAGAGTGATGCAGATGCAAGCTATTGTGCGAAAATTAAAAAAAGCGATGGCTGCGTGCGGCTAGATTCTGCAAAAGATGTGTATAGTGCGTATTTAGCTTATTGTGAGTGGCCCCATATTTTCATACAAAGCCCAAATGGCTATACGCTTAAATTTTTTGACACTACACTTATAGAATCTACGCAGTCACACAAAGCAGGTGAAATCCTAGCTATAGAATCACAAGATATTATCATAGGCTGCGCGCGAGGAAGCCTGCGCATTAAAACCTTACAGCAAGAAGGTAAAAACAAGCTTCACGCAGCACTTTATGTGCGTGGGAAACGCTTAAATGTAGGAGATGTGCTGTGCTAGAGGCAGATATTGCTACGCTTAAAAACCATATCTATTATTTTGACACGCTGCCATCCACGCAGACTTACGCTCTTAGCGCACTTAAAGATAATACCTACAAGCCGCCTTTTTGCATATACGCTGCGCACCAAAGCCACGCCATAGGCAGCAGAGGCAATCAATGGGAGAGCGTAAAAAGAGCTATGGCATTCTCTTTTGCGCTCTCTTGTGAGAGTTTGCCTAGGGATTTAAAGATAGAATCTAGCTCCATTTTTTTTGGTGTGATAATGCAGCAATTCCTCGCCTCGCTTGGCTCGCAAGTATGGCTTAAATACCCTAATGATTTATATATTAAAAAGCGCAAAATGGGGGGGATTCTCACGCAAAAGGTTAAAAATGCTCTTATATGTGGCATTGGCATTAATCTTAGTAGCCCACAGCCCTCAAAATATGGTAGTTTAGAAGATTTGATAAGCGCAAATTTAAAGCCACAAACCTTTTTGAATGATTTTTTTGAAAGCTTTAAAAATTTTCATTCTTGGAAGCAGATTTTTAGTATTTATAAGTTAGAATTTCACAAAAACAAATCCTATTTTTTTCATTTTCATCAACAGCGAATCTGCCTCAAAGACGCTACACTCAATGAAGACGGCTCGCTTAACATTAATGGAGAAAATTTTTATAGCTTACGATGATGGAGGTTTTAGAAATGTGTGAAATTATAACCATAGCCAATCAAAAAGGTGGTGTAGGTAAAACGACCACTACAGTGAATCTAGCAGCCTTTTTGGCATCGGCAAAAAAGCGCGTGCTTGTGATTGATTATGACCCGCAGGCGAATGCGACCACAAACTTTGGTATCCGCCGCAATGAGATAGAATCTGATATTTATCATGTGCTTACAGGCTCTAAAAAACTCTCCCAAATCATACTTAAAACTGATGTGCAAAACCTTGATATTGCGCCATCAAATATCGGGCTAGCAGGTATTGAGAAAGAATTTTATAATAAGAATAACGCCAAAGGGCGCGAGCTACTTTTAAGTAAAAAAATTGAAGAAGTCAAAGAGCAGTATGACTTTATCATTATTGACTCTCCGCCAGCGCTTGGCTCGCTTACAGTCAATGCGCTAGCGGCTGCAGATTCTGTAATCGTGCCTATTCAATGTGAATTTTTCGCCCTTGAGGGCTTGGCGCAACTTTTGCAAACTATAAAGCTTTTAAAAGATACGATTAATCCAAATCTTTACATCAAAGGCTTTTTGCCTACTATGTATTCAGGGCAGCATAATCTCTCAAGGCAGGTGTTTAACGAGCTTAAACAGCATTTTAGTAAAGAGCTTTTTAAAGATGAAGATGAGTTTATCATTGTGCCGCGCAGCGTGAAGCTCGCAGAATCTCCAAGCTTTGGAAAGCCTATAATGCTGTATGATACGCGTTCAAATGGCAGTATCGCCTATGAAAATCTCGCTAGAGCAATCCTACAAGGGGCGTAAGCATAATGGCAAAAAAGAAGGCACTAGGCAGAGGGTTGGGCGCCATTCTCTCCGAAACAGCAGAAGCTTATGAGCAAAGCCTTAGCGATAATTCATCGCTCGTGCTAGAGCTTGATATTGATGTCATTAAGGTAAATCCACATCAACCGCGCAAGACTTTCAATTCTCAAGCTTTGCAGGAACTTTCAGAATCTATAAAAGAGCATGGGTTGCTTCAACCTGTTATTGTCTATGATAATGGCGATGGCGATTATATTCTTATCGCTGGGGAGCGTAGGCTAAGGGCTTCTAGGCTTGCGGGATTAAGCAGTATTAGAGCGATTGTAGCAGAAGTTAATAAAAAGCATCTGCGCGAATTAGCCATTATTGAAAACATTCAGCGCGAGGATTTAAATGCCATTGAGCTTGCTCTTTCATATCAAGAACTGCTTGAGGAATATGGCATAACGCATGAGGAGCTCTCCAAACGCGTGAATAAATCGCGCGCGCATATCACAAATACGCTGCGACTCCTGCAATTAAGTCCTGAAATTCAACAAATGATTGCAGAAGATAAAATCACTCAAGGGCATGCAAAAATGCTTGTTACGCTTGATGAAAAGGAGCAAAAACTGCTTGCAGATTCTATCATAGGGCAGAAACTAAATGTGCGCGATACTGAAACACTCATCAAAAAAATAAAAGATAAACATACTAAGAATAATCTAAAAGCATACACAAAAACACTTGATAATCACCTATTGCAAACACTCCAAAATAAACTTAAATCTATAGGCATAAAAAGTCAAATTAATGCTTCAAAAGTGAGCATTAATTTTCAAAGTGATGCTGAAATTACCACTTTAATAAAAAAAATTTCAAAATAAACTATACTTTTAAGGTTTAATATATTTTAACTTGTTAGAATATTTGGAGTTTTTAAATTTTTCATAAGGAGATGCGATGAGCATTACCCTCAATCCCTATCTTATGCTACTTGTTTTTATCACCTTTATGTTTCTCATCTATGTACTCAATCAATGGCTTTTTAAGCCTATGTTTGCCTTTATGAATGCAAGGGATAATGCTATTGCGCGTGATTTGTCAAATGCTCAAAGCCACAAGGAGCAAACTCAACATATTGATGATGAGATAGCACAAACGCTTGCTCTTGCGAGGAAAGAAGCTGCGCAGATTCTGGAAACTGCTACAAAAGAGGCTAAACATGCTTATGAGCAAAACATAAATGCCAAAAAGGCTGAGAATGACAAGAAACTTGCATTATTTAAGCAAGAATTGCAAGAGCAAAAAGCACAGCTTTCTAATGAGCTGCGCGAGCAATTGCCTATTTTTAGAAATAGCTTAAGTGCCAAATTGCACCAAATTTAAGGAGTTTTGATGAGAAAGATATTTGCCTATGTAATCCTTATCGCCTCTCCTTCGTTTTTGCTTGCCGCTTCTGTAAGCATTCAAGATAGCGATTTTATCCAGCGCGTAATCAACTTTGTAATTTTTGCAGCCATACTTTGGTATTTTGCCTTTGATTCTATAAAGGGTATCTTTGTGAATAGGCGAAATGCTATTGCCGCGCGCTTACAAGAAGTGCAGGACACCCTCCACAAGGCTAAACAAGAAAAGGAATTAGCTCAAAAGCGTTTAGAGGAAAGCAAAGAAAGAGCAAAAGAGATTGTAAATGCTGCCAAGCAAGAGGCGTATTTGGTTGAGCAAAAATATAATGAGCAAATTAAAAAAGATATAGAAATGTTTAAATACGCGCTTGAAGCTAATATGGAGCTTGAGAAAAGAAGGGCTATACAAGAGAGTGTGAGTGCCTTGCTCAATGAGCTTATGCAGGATTCTCAAGTGCAGCTCAATAAAGATGATTATGTTAATATCATCACAAAAAGGATTTCATAATGCTAAGCATTGCAAAAAAATACACTCAAGCCCTTATAAATTCGAGTATTAAACTAGATGAAATGCTGAATATCCTTAAAGATTTATCAAGCTCACTACAGGATAAAAAAGTTATGAGCATTATTGCTTCGCCTTTTTTAAATAAAACACAAAAAGAGCAGCTTTTATTAGAATCTATAGGCAATGTCGATGTGAAAATTCAAAATTTCTTTCGCCTCTTAGTTGAAGAGGATAGAATCCAGCTCATTCCCTACATTGCTCAAGAGCTTGAAAAATGCTTATTGGCACGCAAGAAAGAATATGCCGCTACACTTGTGAGCAAGGAGGAGTTAGATTCAAAAACGCTTGATAAGATACAAGCCTCACTAGCAAAAAAGCTTGGTGTGAAGCTAAGTATTAAACAAAAAATAAGCGGAACAGATGGAATAAGGCTAAGTGTGGAGGATTTAGGCATTGAGGTGTCTTTTTCTAGAGAGCGTTTTAGCAATGATTTGAAAAATCATATCCTTAAAGCACTTTAATTTATTAAAAGGAGAAAAAAGTGAGCACAAAAATCAAAGCAGAAGAAATTAGCTCAATCATCAAAGAAAGAATTGAGAATTTCAACATTAACATCGATATTAGCGAGACAGGCAAGGTTATTGCATATGCTGATGGCGTTGCTAAAGTGTATGGCTTAAATAATGTGATGTATTATGAAATGGTGGAGTTTGATACTGGTGATACAGGCATTGCCTTTAACCTTGAGGAAAGTAGCGTGGGGGTTGTTGTGCTTGGTGCTGGGCGCACTATCAAGGAAGGTACTTCTGTTAAGCGTTTGAAAAAACTTATGAAAGTCCCTGTGGGTGATGCGGTTGTTGGGCGTGTGATTAATACACTAGGTGAGCCTATTGATGGCAAAGGAGCCATTGAGGCAAGCGAATATCGTTTCGTGGAGGAGAAAGCTCCGGGTATTATGGCGCGTAAATCCGTTCATCAACCACTTCAAACAGGTATCAAGGCTATTGATGCCCTCGTGCCTATTGGTCGCGGGCAAAGAGAGTTGATTATTGGTGATAGACAAACTGGTAAAACCACCGTGGCAGTTGATACTATCATTAATCAAAAAGGGCAAGATGTTGTATGTATCTACGTCGCTGTGGGGCAAAAGGAATCAACTGTAGCTCAAGTAGTGCGCAAGCTTGAAGAACATGGAGCTATGGAATACACTGTTGTAGTTAATGCGCCTGCTTCTTTCTCCGCTGCTATGCAATTTCTAGCTCCATATACTGGAGTTACCATTGGTGAGTATTTTAGAGATAATGCTCGCCATGCGCTTATCATCTACGATGATTTGAGTAAGCATGCTGTGGCGTATCGTGAAATGTCACTTATTTTGAGACGACCACCCGGACGCGAGGCTTTCCCCGGAGATGTCTTTTATCTACACTCTCGTTTGCTTGAGCGCGCTGCAAAACTCAATGATGAGCTTGGTGCTGGCTCTTTGACAGCGTTGCCAATTATTGAAACGCAAGCGGGCGATGTGGCTGCCTATATTCCTACTAATGTTATCTCTATCACCGATGGGCAGATTTTCCTTGAAACGGATTTATTTAACTCTGGTATCCGCCCAGCAATTAATGTCGGTCTATCTGTTTCAAGAGTTGGTGGCGCGGCACAAATTAAAGCTACTAAGCAAGTGGCAGGGACATTGCGCCTTGACTTGGCTCAATTTAGAGAGCTGCAAGCATTCTCGCAATTTGCCTCCGACCTTGATGAACTTAGTCGCAAACAGCTTGAAAGAGGGCAAAGAATGGTTGAGATTCTTAAGCAGCCTCCCTACTCTCCTCTAGCCATTGAAAAACAAGTAATTATTATCTACGCTGGCGCGAATGGTTTCCTTGATAGTATTCCTGCAAGCAAGGTGGTAGAGTTTGAAGCCGAACTTTACCCATTCCTAGAAGCAAAGTATCCTAAAATTTTTGAGGATATTAGTGTGAAAAAAGCGCTTGACAAGGATATAGAATCTGAGCTTAATAGGGTGCTTGAAGAATTTAAAGCAAATTTTGGAGCGTAGGTAAGGAGCTTTTATGGGTGGCAACCTCAAAGATATAAGAAAGCAGATAACAAGTGTTAAGAACACACAAAAGACGACTAAAGCTATGAAGCTTGTCTCAAGCTCCAAGCTAAAAAAAGCCGAAGAGCTAGCACGCCGCTCTAAAGCGTATGCAACACAACTCAATGAGATGTTTGATGATGTGATAGCAAAAATACGCTTGCGAGGACTTGATAGCATAAATAGTCGTTATTTTGCAAAATCTAAAGATAGGCAAATTAAGAAGCTAGATATTATCTTTATCACTGCCGATAAGGGTTTATGCGGTGGCTTTAATATCGCTACTATCAAGGAAGTTATGCGGCTTATGACACTATACAAGCAGCAAGGTGTTAAAGTGCGCCTAAGAGGTATTGGCAAAAAAGGTATTTTATTTTTTGCTTTTAACGACATTGAGGTGCTTGATAAAGTCGTAGGTTTAAGTGCTATGCCTACTTTTGAAAAAGCTGTAGAGTTTATTGATAATGTGGTGGAAGATTTTCTAAGCGGCGCAACTGATGAAGTGATAATAGTCCATAATGGATTTAAAAATATGATTTCACAAGAATTAGAATCTCGCGCAATCTTACCGCTCACTATTAATGTGGAGCAAGATACTCACGCTGCGGCGATTATCAATATTGAGCCAGAAGATGAGGAGGACATCATACTTGATGAGCTAGCCAAAAAGTATATACAATACAACATGTATTATGCTTTAGTAGATTCTCTAGCTGCGGAGCATAGCGCTAGAATCCAAGCTATGGACGCTGCTACAAATAATGCAGGGGATTTGGTTAAAAGCCTTACTATATCTCTTAATAAGGCAAGGCAGGAGGCTATCACAACAGAGCTTGTGGAGATTAATGCCGGCGTTGAGGCTATTAAATAAATTTATAAAGGAGAATAAATGCAAGGTAAAATTACGCAAGTCATGGGTCCGGTGGTAGATGTTGAATTTAGTTCATATCTGCCGTTAATCAATGAAGCCATTGATGTTTTATATGATGTTGAAGGACGACAAAGCAAGCTCGTGCTAGAGGTTGCTGCTCATTTAGGGGATAATCGCGTTCGCACTATTGCTATGGATATGACAGAAGGGCTCACACGCGGACAAGAAGTCAAGGCGCGCGGCAAAATGATTGAAGTGCCTGTAGGTGAAGCTGTGCTAGGCAGAATCTTCAATGTAACAGGTGATATTATTGATGGTGGTGAGGCACTTAAGAGCGATGTTAAATGGCCTATCCATCGTGAAGCACCAAGCTTTGAAAATCAAAGCACGAGGACAGAGATGTTTGAAACAGGCATTAAAGTTGTCGATTTGCTAGCACCATACTCTAAAGGAGGGAAAGTTGGCTTATTTGGCGGCGCAGGTGTAGGCAAAACTGTGGTTATTATGGAGCTTATCCATAATGTTGCCTACAAACATAGCGGATATTCTGTGTTCGCGGGTGTTGGTGAGAGGACAAGAGAGGGAAATGACCTCTATAATGAAATGAAAGAAGGTGGCGTCTTGGATAAAGTTGCCCTTTGCTATGGACAAATGAATGAGCCACCAGGAGCTAGAAATCGCATTGCTTTCACGGGTTTAACTATGGCGGAGTATTTCCGCGATGAAAAGGGACTTGATGTGCTTATGTTTATCGACAATATTTTCCGCTATGCCCAATCAGGTTCTGAAATGTCCGCACTTCTTGGCAGAATTCCCTCTGCTGTTGGTTATCAACCTACACTCGCAGGAGAAATGGGCAAGCTCCAAGAGCGTATCACTTCGACCAAAAAAGGCTCTATCACATCTGTGCAAGCTGTGTATGTACCAGCTGATGACTTGACAGACCCAGCTCCTGCTTCAGTATTCTCACACCTTGATGCGACAACTGTGCTTAATAGAAAAATATCTGAAAAAGGTATTTATCCAGCCGTCGACCCACTAGATTCAACTTCTAGAATCTTAGACCCACAAGTTGTTGGGGAGGAGCATTATAAAATTGCTACAGGTATTCAACAAGTATTGCAAAAATATAAAGATTTACAAGACATTATTGCAATCTTAGGAATGGACGAGCTAAGTGAGGAGGATAAACGAGTGGTTGATAGGGCTAGAAAGATTGAAAAGTTCTTGTCTCAACCTTTCTTTGTGGCAGAGATTTTTACAGGAAGTCCTGGCAAATATGTAACGCTTGAAGAAACATTGGAGGGCTTTAAGGGTATTTTAGAAGGAAAGTATGATGATATTCCTGAAAATGCTTTCTATATGGTGGGCAACATTCAAGAAGCCCTAGAAAAAGCTCAAAAAATGAAAAACGCGTAGGTGTTAATTATGGATAATCTCACACTCAGCATTGTTACTCCTTACGGCAGTATTTATAATGGCGAGGTTAAATATGTTGTTATGCCCGGTAGTGAGGGGGAATTTGGTGTTTTCCCCGGACACTGCAATCTTTTTGCACTCCTTAAGGTGGGTGTGATTGAGTTTGAAACTCCCAAAAACAAAAAGGAGCTTGTAGCAATTAATTGGGGATATGCCGAAGTCTCATCTGCTGATATTAAAGTCATCGCCGATGGGGCTGTAGCCATTGGTGGTAGTGCAGAATCTGAAATTGCTCTAGCCCTTGATAATGCCAAAACGCTCCTTAAGCAAGCCACTAGCGATAATGCCTTACTTGGTGCTGTAGTTTCTCGCATTGAAAATGTGGCAAAAAGCAGAATCTAAGTCACATGGGAACACTAAGGCATTTTTTTGATGAAAGCACGATAACTACTATTGTCGTGCTTGTATGGCTCTCTTTTTACTTTCTTATCACACTTTGGATTTATATTTATAAAAGCTTTACTTTGAGCGATTGGCTCTCCACAGAGAAATATCACCTTGAAATGCTCCTTGCTAAAAGCATTCTTATTCCAAAAAATACTTTCCTTAACGCCCTGCTTGAAAAAAATGAAGGGCGTGTTTCAAGGGAATTATTGCAAGTATGGAAACTTAAGGCTACTCAGAGTGCTACCTCCTCGCTTGTGTTTTTAAGCCTTGTTGCTTCTACAGCACCATTTATAGGATTATTTGGCACAGTGGTTGAAATTTTAGAAACCTTTAGCGTATTAGGCGGGGGCAATGTCTCCTTTGATGTGATAGCGCCAGTTATCTCAAAAGCCCTTGTAGCAACTGCAGCAGGCATTCTTGTAGCGATTCCAGCTTACTCATTCCATTTGCTCATTAAACGCAAATGCTATCAAATCGCTACATGCATTCAAATGCAAATTGACCTTATCCTTGCGAGCAAGTAGATTCTATAAGTGAGCAGATTCTATGAATAATGATGAATTTGATTGGGAGGAAAAGCCAGAGCTAAATATCACGCCACTTGTGGATATTATGCTAGTCCTCTTAGCTATCCTTATGGTAAGCACGCCTACGATTACTTATCAAGAGGATATCACTCTCCCCAAAGGTTCTAAATCAAAAAAAGTCGCTCAAGATTCTATGCTCGAAATCCGTATAAGCGCAGATAGAAAAATTCACATTCGTGATAAAATATATGAATTTCAAAATTTTGCGGATTCTTTTGTGCTATTTAGTAAAAATTTTGATAAGGACATAAATATTTTTATCCGCGCAGATAAGAATCTTAAATATGAAGATGTGATATATATTCTTAAAACCGCTAAAGAATCTGGCTTCCTTAAAGTATCCCTTATCACTAGCAGCTAAGATGAATAACGCTCTTTTATTTATTGCAAGCGGTATTATTTCCTTTTGTACTTATTGTCTTATTATCATCGCGCTTGTTTTTACTCTCTTTCGCCAAGCGCCTACACATTATGCCTCCCTTAGAGAATCTGCCCTATCCCTTCACGCCATAAGCATTGAGGCAATCATTGATGACAAGCCCACTCCTAGCCCAAGTCAAAAGCCCGCCACAAGCAATAATCCACTTGCTGGCTCTGGCATCAAAGATATATTTAACAATATAGATAGTAATCAGCCCTCACAAAATGCCCCTATAGGCGATAATCGAGAAAAAATTGAGCAAAATGCAAAAGAGCAAAAGCTCAAAGATTTGCAATCAGCCACACAAGAGTTACAAAACAAACTTAACGCCCTAAATAATCTAACCATCAGTACGCAGAGCAATCAAAGTGAAGGAGAATATGATGAGTGGTATGCTCAAATTGAAAAAATGATACTCCAGCAATGGCAACAGACTTTTTATGTTGAAGATAAAATGCAAGCATTGGTAAATATTCGCATTGCAGACAATGGAGTTTTTAGCTATAAAATTGTAAAATACTCTGGCAATGTGGCTTTTGATGAT
The DNA here is from genome assembly GCF_000763135.2 of Helicobacter jaachi. NCBI lineage: Bacteria > Pseudomonadati > Campylobacterota > Epsilonproteobacteria > Campylobacterales > Helicobacteraceae > Helicobacter > Helicobacter jaachi. The sequence goes on from NZ_JRPR02000006.1 coordinate 22,005, forward strand.
TCTCTTAAAGCCATGCTTGAGGCATGCACGCAAATGCACTTTCCGCCACACCCTAAGGGAGCAAGGGAGATTGCCACTACTTTTAAAAATTAAAGGAGACTTATGAGACTAATTGGACTTATATTATTGCTAGGCATTCAGCTTTTTGCCGTTGATGCGACCTTAGAAATTGTCAAAAATACCAACAAGATTCCATATATTGTAGTTGAAAGACTAGATAGTGAGAATGCTGATTTTGGCGCAAAAGTGCTTAAAATGCTAGTGGCAGATTTAAAAGTAAGCGGGCATTTTCAAGTCTATGATGGTGGCGTGAGTAAGGCTCAAACAATCACCTATAAAGACTATGCAGACAAAAAAATTGACTTACTCGCACAAATTAAAGTGAGCAAATCCTCAAATGCCATAACAGGCACAATATTGCTTTATGATATTAATCGTTCAAAGCTCGCCTACACCAAAGAATATACAGAAAATGACTTAAAGCGCTTCCCTTTCATTGCCCACAATATGACCATAGATGTTAATAGTTATATACAAGCCCCAAGCATACAATGGATGCAGCGCCTCGTCGTGCTTTCACAATACACTACTTCGGGTAGCAGTGAAATTCTCATCGCAGATTATACACTTACATACCAAAAAGTAGTGGTTAGAGGAGGACTTAACATATTTCCAAAGTGGGCAGATTCTAAACAAGAAAGCATTTACTACACAAAATACCTTGATGTGCCAACTATTGTTAAGCATAATTTAGTGAGTGGGCAAATTGAAAGGCTGGTAAGCAGCGAGGGTGTCGCTATCGTTTCTGATGTCAGCAAAAATGGAGAGAATCTTATCCTTAGCCTCTCACCCACCGCGCTTTCTGATTTGTATATTTATAATACAAAAAGCACCAATATGCGCAGACTCACCAATTATTCGGGGATAGATGTTGATGGTAAATTTGTAAATGATGAAAAAGAGATTATTTTTGTATCCGATAGACTAGGATATCCTAACATATTTATGATGCGCATTGATGGTGGTGGCACGGAACAGGTTGTGTTGCATGGCAGGAACAATAGCGCTGTTACATCAAATGGAAAATATGCCGTCTATACAAGTCGAGAAACAAATAACGAGTTTGGAAGCAATACTTTCAATCTTTATCTTATCTCGCTTGCTCCGGGCTCAAATTATATTCGCCGACTTACAGCAAGTGGCAAAAATCAAATGCCTAAATATTCTCACGATGGCGGGACTATTATGTATCTTAAGCATTATAAAGCCCAAAGTGCGCTAGGCATTATTCGTATAGATTACAATACAAATTACTTTTTTCCACTCACTAGAATGAAAATCCAAGCTTTTGATTGGTAGAATTTGCACTATTTACTTTTGTTGCATAGAATAGCCCATATTTACTTTTAAAGGAGACAAGATGAAAAAATACATCGTAACAGGTGTTCTAGTCGCGCTTATTTGTGCTGGTTGTTCAGAGCCTGAAGCAGCGGATTCTGGTTCTGGTACTGCCGCAAACAAGCCTAGCAATGGGGATAATTTCGTAGATTTAACTACAGATACTGCTGCTGGCTATGCAAAGGTATTATTTGATTTTGATAAATACGACATTCGCACCGACATGGAAGACCGCGTAGAAAAAAGTGCTACTGCACTCAAAAACACAGGAGCAAAGGTTGTTCTTGAAGGACATACAGACTCTTATGGTTCAGACGCTTACAATTATGCGCTTGGTACAAAAAGAGCCAATGCGGTAAAAAATGCCCTTACAACACGCGGTGTAAATGCTTCTCAAATTAAGACTGTGAGCTATGGCGAAAGCAAGCCTACTTGCACAAGCGATACACCTGAGTGTAATCAAGAAAATAGACGCGTTGAATTCAAACTCGCACAGTAACACATTTTAAGGCATAGAGTTTGGTGAAGCGGCTTCTACTTTTCGCTATACCCATTCTCCTGTGTGCCAATGAACCCTCCGCTTTTGAAAAACAAAGCGGAGTCACCAAAAACGACATAAAAACCCTCCAAAGTCTTATTACTAGTCTTCAGCAAAGAGTTGATACTATTCAACAAGCCCAAGAGGGCATATCAAGCCTTTATGAATCTCAAAGCTCCAAACTTCAACAGCAAATCATACAAACCACGCAGCAAGCAAAAGATATAGAGGAGCTAAAAACGCAAAGCGCGCTTTATGAGAATCTTAAGCAACAAGTTGATACCAACACGCAAGATATTCAAACGCTTAAAGCGCAGATTCAAGAGATTAATCAAACGCTCTCTACCCTCAATCAAACTATCCTTAACGAACTCAAAGCCCTAAGCAATCCAAACCCTGCAAATCAAGCAAATAAAGATTCTAAGCCAGCCACTCCCACTATAGATTTTATCAAAGATAAAAATAAAAAAGCAGAAATTTTCACTCAAGCACAAGAAATGTTCAATAAGGCCGAATATGAGCCTGCAAAAGCACGCCTTGAATGGTTTGTAGAAATTAATTACAAAAAAGCTCAAAGCCATTTTTACCTTGGCGAGATTGCTCTCAAAAGTAAATCATACAACACCGCTATTTACCACTACAAAGAAAGTGCGCTTATAAATGATAAGGCAAAATATATGCCTACACTTTTGCTACATTCTGCCAAATGTTTCAACGCTATCAAAGATACAAATAATTATAATAAGCTTTTGGATTCTTTAGTAAGTAACTATCCTACGAGCAAAGAAGCCCAAGAAGCGAAAAAGCTAAAAAATCAACACAAGGACAAAAAATGATTGCACCAAATAAAGTTGTAAGTATCGAATATGAGGTATTCAATCAAGCCGATAATGCACTGCTTGATTCTAACAAGGGCGGCTCACCACTAGAATTTCTTGTCGGTTCAGGGCAGATTATTAGCGGACTTGAGAATGCCCTCATAGGCGCAAATGTAGGAGATAATATCAAGGCTACCATTCAGCCAGAAGATGCTTATGGCACTTATCAAAGCGATTTTGTGCAGGAAGTGCCACGTGAACAGTTTGAGAATATTGATTTAAAGGCTGGAATGACGGTTTTTGGACAGAGTGAAGATGGGCAAGTAACGCAAGTGAGCGTGAAAGATTTTAACGATAAATTTGTAATTATTGACTACAATCACCCCCTAGCTGGCAAAACGCTAGATTTTGATGTAAAAGTGCTTGATGTGCGCGAACCAACAGAAATGGAGATTTTACAAGGTGGCGTTGGCGGGGGCTGTGGCTGTGGCAGTGGCGAAGGGCATCACCATGGTGGCGGTGGTTGCTGCGGTGGTGGCGGACACGCTCATGGTGGCGGGGGCTGTGGCTGCGGACATTAGGCATTAGTGTTTATAGAATCTAGGGCAACTTAGATTCTATAATTAGATTCTATAAATGATGATTTTGTGATTTAATTGCTAGATTCTATAAATTTTATAGAATCTGCACTTTTGGAGGACTAGTGTCCCTGGTGGGCGCCGTGGGCTTCAAACCCATTGAAGGGTTAGGTGTCTAATCCTTGGGGAGTTCGATTCTCTCGTCTTCCTGCCATTAATGACGACTAAAAAGACTTTAACTTAAAGGTATTGCTATGGAAGCGCAACTTATGGCACTGGCAGTTCAAACTTATAAACTTACACTTATTTTGTCCCTCCCTATGCTTTTAGCTGGGCTGATTGTGGGTTTGCTTGTGAGTATTTTTCAAGCCACTACGCAGATTAATGAAATGACACTCACCTTTGTGCCAAAGATTCTAGCCGTTGTGGCGGTGATTATTTTTGCTATGCCTTGGATGATTAATATGATTACTGATTACACGCGTATGCTGCTTACGATGATTGCTAATATTAATTTCTAATGCAAACGCGCCTTATTAATTTTGCGACCTATTCAAGTCTTAAAATCGGCTCTACGCTTGAAGTCTCACTCATTCAAACTCTACAAGATGCTACTTTTGCTCATTTACAGAATCTAACTATCATAGGGCAGGCGAATAATCTCCTCATCTCCCCCACTGCACAGCATTTGGCTATGCTTGACAAAAACTTTGCGTATATTAAAGACTGCTATGAAGATTCTCAACATCTCATCGAAATTGGCGGCGCATATAGCTCTGGGCGTATTTTTCATTATTTTAAGGCGCACAATCTCTCTGGAGCGGAGTTTTTGCAGGCGCTACCGGGGAGTCTTGGAGGGCTAGTAAAAATGAATGCAGGTATGAAGCGATATGAAATCAAGCAGCTCATTCATTCTGTCAATATTAATGGAGAGTGGCATAATATAGAATCTATCCCTATGAATTACCGCGATAGTGGGATAAATGGCGTTATCCTCGCGGCTAGATTCTATAAAAATATAGGCTTTAATGATGAGCTGCAAAAGATGTTTAATGTCCTGCGTAAAGCTCACCCAAAGGAGCCAAGCTGCGGGAGCTGTTTTAAAAATCCTAAGGGCGATTTTGCTGGCAGACTTTTAGAATCTGTAGGCTTAAAGGGCTATAGTATCGGCGATGCTGCCTTTAGTCAAAAACATGCTAACTTTCTTATCAATAAAGGCAACGCGACTTTTGCAGATGCTATAAGCCTTATTGAGCTTGCAAAAAAGCGTGTGTTTGAGGCAAGCGGCATTACTCTAGCGTGTGAAGTGTGCATTGTGCAGTAAAATATGCGCACCACTATTATACACCACTACAATAGCGCCATTTTGCGCATTTATAGCATTGTGCAGTATGTTTTGGCACTTTTGTCCCTTTATCCCTCACTTATCAAATCCAGATTCTATAAAGATACATTCCACAAAATCTATTTACAGAATCTAGTCCTTAAAAACTGCTTTTGTGTATGGAGCTTAAAGCACGATGCAAGCTTACTATAAGGATTTTTTGCTATAATCGTGCGCTTATTTTAGATTTTGCGTATATTTTGGAGTGTCAATGACTACCTTTTTTCTTATCACACAAATTGTTTTAGCAGTGATTATTACCATTGCCGTGCTTTTGCAAAAAAGCTCAAGTATCGGGCTTGGCGCGTATAGCGGAAGTAATGAATCTGTCTTTGGGGCGAAGGGTCCTGCAGGATTTTTAGCAAAATCTACAATGGTTTTGGGCTTGCTTTTTGTGCTTAATACCATTGCCTTAAGCTATGCGTATAATAAACAAAGTCAAAAAAGCGTGCTAGATTCTATGCAGACTACTTCACAAAATAGCACTTCGCCTGCTCCTAGCGTAAATACAGATGAGAGTGCCAATGCTTTTATTGTTGATGAGAATATTCCCTCCGCGCCGCTACTCAACGATGCAGCAAGCAATGAAGCAAACAAAGCAGATAATAAATAAAGGAGCGTTATGTTAGGCGAGATTTACCAAAATGCAAAATCGCACATGGACAAGACGATAGATTCATTGCGTAGAGATTTTAGCACACTGCGCAGTGGTAAAGTAAGTGTAAGTATTTTGGATAATATCCGCATAGATTATTATGGCACGCCAACCCCGCTCAATCAAGTTGGCTCTGTGATTGCCCAAGATGCCACAACTATCATCATCACGCCATGGGAGAAGCCACTCATTAAAGATATTGAAAAATCTATCCAAGAGGCTAATATAGGCGTTAATCCAAACAGCGATAGTGAGTGCGTGAAGCTCTTTTTCCCCCCTATGACGCAAGAGCAGCGCAAAGAAATTGCCAAAAATGCTAAATCTATGGGAGAAAAGGCAAAAGTTGCCATTCGCAATATTCGTCAAGATGCTAATAATGCCATTAAAAAGCTTGAAAAAGATAAGACTATCACAGAAGATGAGGGCAAAAAAGCACTTGATGAGATACAAAAATACACTGATGAATTTGTGAAAAAATGCGATGATATGGTCAAGCACAAAGAAGAAGAGGTTATGAAAGTATAAATGAGCGAAGTTATAGGCATTAAGCACAATCAATCTATTTATGATATTTGCACGGCAAAAGAGCTTGGCATTAGCGGGGATAATATTCTTTTTAATAATTCTAAAGAATCTTTGTCTATTATCCGTCACTCCTGCGCACACCTTATGGCGCAAGCTATTAAGGCGCTGTATCCAGAGGCACAATTTTTTGTAGGACCGGTGGTTGATGAGGGATTTTATTATGATTTTAAAGTAGATTCTAAAATTAGCGAGGAGGACTTGCCTACCATAGAATCTAAAATGAAAGAAATTGCTCAAAATGCCTATCCTATCAATAAATACACCCTTTCACGACAAGAGGCGCAAATAAAATTTGGCAACGATGAGCTAAAGTTGGCTGTAATGAGCCGCATACCAGATGATAATCTTAGTATCTACGCGCAAGGGGATTTTGAGGATTTATGCAGGGGACCTCATTTGCCAAATACAAAATTTTTACAACATTTTAAGCTCACAAAAGTCGCAGGTGCGTATCTTGGTGGCGATGAACACGCACAAATGCTTGTGAGAATCTATGGCATTGCTTTTGCGGATAAACAATCGCTTAAAGATTATCTCTTTGCTATGGAGGAGGCAAAGAAGCGTGACCATCGCAAACTTGGGCAAGAAATGGGACTTTTCACTTTCGATGAGGAAATTGGAGCAGGGCTGCCTATATGGCTGCCAAAGGGTGCTAGGCTGCGCCAAAATATCGAGCGTTTGCTCACCACAGCGCTTAATGAGCGAGGGTATGAGCCTGTTAGGGGACCTGAAATACTAAAAAGTGATGTATGGAAAAAAAGCGGGCATTACGCCAACTACAAGGAAAATATGTATTTTACTACCATTGATGAGCAAGAGTATGGCATTAAGCCTATGAATTGTGTAGGGCATATCAAAGTCTATCAAAGCTCTCCGCGCAGCTACAGGGAATTACCGCTTAGATTCTATGAATATGGCATTGTGCATAGACATGAGCGAAGTGGCGTGCTGCATGGTTTATTGCGTGTGAGGGAATTTACGCAAGATGATGCGCATATTTTTTGCAGAGCAGAGCAGATTGAGGAGGAAGTTAATCATATCATTGCTTTCACAAAAAGCATAATGCATGCCTTTAGTTTTAAATATGAAATGGAGCTATCCACGCGCCCAAGCAAATCAATAGGCAGCGATGAAGTGTGGGAAAATGCCACGAACGCGCTAAAGAAAGCTTTGGAGCAAAATAAGATACATTATGAGATTGATGAAGGTGGCGGGGCATTTTATGGTCCAAAGATTGATATTAAAATTACTGACGCCATAGGGCGCAAATGGCAGTGCGGCACGATACAAATTGATATGAATCTCCCTGAACGCTTTGAGCTAAGCTATACTGATGAGCATAATGCGCAAGTGCAGCCGGTGATGATTCATCGTGCTATACTTGGCTCATTTGAACGATTTGTGGCGATTTTGACAGAGCATTTTGGGGGTGAATTCCCACTTTTTATTGCTCCTACACAAGTAATTCTTGTCCCCATCGGTGATGCGCAACTTGAGTATGCAAGGGCTTTGCGTGATAAAATTATTACGCAAAGCGGCGCGTATGCTGAAGTTATGGATAAAAATGAAAGTCTAAGCAAGAAGATTCGCCTAGCTGAAAAGCAGCGCGTGCCTTTGATTATTGTCTTAGGAGCAAAAGAGGTGGAGAGTAAAATACTCTCAATCCGTGACAGGCGGGAGAAATCACAATATGAACTCCCTGAAGGTGAGTTTCTCACCATACTTAAAACAAAAATAGGAGAGGTTGCCTTTTGAGCAAAGAAGATGTATTACTCAATGAAGAGATAAACTTTAAAGAAGTGCGTTGCGTGAGCGATGATGGGGAGATGTATGGCGTTATTTCCTCTAAAGAGGCTTTGAGCTTGGCTCAAAAAGCGGGGCTTGATTTAGTGCTTATTTCGCCCAATGCAAATCCGCCTGTGTGTAAGATAATGGACTATGGCAAATTCCGCTATCATGCTGAAAAAAAGCAAAAAGAGGCGCGCAAGAAGCAAAAGCAAATCGAAATTAAAGAAATCAAGCTTTCTACGCAAATTGCGCAAAATGACATTAACTATAAAGTCAAGCACGCCATTGAATTTTTGCAAGCAGGCAAGCATGTGAGGTTTAAAGTATTTCTAAAACAGCGTGAGCTAAGCATTCCTCAAGCAGGTATGGAGACATTGCATAAAGTCGCGCTTATGCTTGAAGATATTGCAGTAGCGGAAAAAGAGCCAAAGCTAGAGGGCAAATACCTCAATATCCTCTATGTGCCAAAGAAAAAAGACAAACATTAATCTTATGAAAGGAGACAATAATGCCAAAGATGAAAACAAATCGTGGTGCAGCTAAACGCTTTAAGCTTAAAAAAAATGCCATCAAGCGCGGCAGCGCGTTTAAAAGTCATATCTTGACAAAAAAATCGCCTAAGCGCAAAGCACATCTTAACGCACCAAAATATGTTCACAGCACTAATGTTGATTCTGTAAAAAGCCTACTTTGTATGGCATAGAATCTAGCTCCCCACAGCATTTGTGGGCAAGAGAAGCGTAAGCTTACACCTTATATGGTAAAGGAGAAAAAATGAGAGTAAAAACAGGCGTTGTTCGACGAAGAAGACATAAAAAGATTCTAAAACTTGCTCGAGGCTTTTATAGCGGGCGTCATAAGCATTTTAGAAAGGCAAAAGAGCAGCTTGAGCGCAGCATGTGCTATGCGTTCCGCGATAGGAAGCAAAAGAAGCGTGATTTTAGGCGATTGTGGATTACGCGTATTAATGCGGCTTGCAAAATCAATGGCACGAGCTATTCGCGCTTTATGCACGCGTTAAAGCTAGCTAATATCGAGCTTGATAGAAAAGTGCTAGCGGATATGGCGATGAATGATGCTCATGCGTTTAATGCGATTCTAGGCAGTGTCAAAGATAAATTAAAATAAAAGTGGGGGCTACCCCTCACTTTGGCAAATAGAGCCGTAATGTATAGAATCTTAAAAACTGCTCTAGATTCTATACATTACAGAATCTAGGGGCATTTAGGCGCTGCCGCATAACAAAGTATAAAATTGATGATTACTACACGCTCATCAATTTCACATTTAAAGGCTAGATTCTATAATGCCGCGCTGTTGCTTTTTCATAAAGCCGCGCGGTCTTGTTTGCTGGCAAGTGAATTGCCATCAAACGCCTAAAGTATAAAGTTATAGCTGCTTGCACATCTATTAACTTATTTTTTAAGGTTAGATTCTATAAACACTCACATATTACAAAATATTATAGAATCTAGCGCGCCACATATGAAAGGAGAGTGATTTATGCAGGATATTCCACAATTTGCGCAAATGCAAAATGCCGCCTTTCCATTTTTAGGCTCTGTGCTATTTATTTTGCTACATATTTATATGTATAAAGCCCTGCTTAAATCCCTATCCACTAAGCCATTTGTTCGCCTCGTGTGGAAAGCGCTTACCGCCATAAACGCCCTATGCTGCATTGCTTATTTATTTTTGCGCGATAGTGCGCAAGTCCCACAAGCCATATATTTTCTGCTTTCACTTTCTTTGGGTATAACTTTCTTGCTTACAATGGCAGCCCTGCTCTATCAATGCTGCTCCCTTATTATTATGACCTTTCGTTCCAAATCTGCCCGCTCACGCGCACGCCATAGGGCAAAAGTGAGTATCTTTATCCTAAGCCTTATAATGCTTGGCATTGGCACTTACAATGGCGTAAAAAAGCCCACTATCGTGCATAAGACACTAGAGATTGAGGGTCTAAGCACGCCTTTTAGAGTAGCAGTGCTTAGCGATGTGCATATCGGCGGGCTTATAGAGCAAAACAGGGTAAAACAAATAGTAGAAATGACAAATGAGCTTGATGCGGATATGATTTTTCTCACGGGCGATATTGTCGATGCACCGCTAAAGCATGTGGAGCTAGCCGTTAATGAGCTGCAACATCTTAAAGCGCGCGAGGGAGTTTTTTATATCCTAGGCAATCATGAGTATTTTCACGATATTTATAATATTATTGAGAAGCTTAAAGGGCTAGGCTTTCATGTGCTTATCAATGAAAGCTACACCATTGCTGATACGCTTAATATCGTAGGCTTGGCTGATTTTATGGGGCTGCGCGTGGGCTATTTGCAGCCTGATATAAAGCAGGCATTACAGCATATTAATCCAAATGTGCCCACCATTCTCCTAGCCCATCAGCCCAAAATCATTTACTCCCTTCAAGCGCCATTTGACAAAATTGATTTAGTGCTAAGCGGACATACACATGGAGGGCAAATCTTTCCTTTTTCACTTGCTATGCTTTTGCAGCAGCCCTATATTTCAGGCTTGCACACGCTTGAAAATCTCCATAAGACAAAAGTGTATGTCTCGCAAGGCACAGGATTTTGGGGACCACCTATGCGCATTGGAAGCGAATGCGAAATCACTCTGCTTGAGCTTGTGCCCCCGCAGTAGTGCTATCTTTTATAGAATCTTGTGTGTTATTTGGCGTAGATTCTATATCATCTTTCTTATCGATAAGCGTGGCAGTATTTTGCGTATGTGTGGGCATTGTAGGCTGTGTGGGCGCTTGTGGATTATGTGATGAAATGCCCTTTACGTGCTTGCTCTGCATTTTTTGTGCAAATTTATTAGACAAATAGCAATCGACATAGATTCTATACAAAAATGGCTCTTTCCCCTCTACCTTAGGCACTATCACAGCAAAATCCTTGCTCTCCCCTACTTCAATGTCAATATCAATGGTAATATATGATGAATGTTTAGGCAAAATGCTATTTAACACGCCAAGCGCCACGCTACCCTTTTCATCTCGCACCTCATTTACAGCAATATGGCATTCATTAATGGCAACCTTGCCTTTATGGGTAATGCTCCCACTAACAAAAAAGCCCTTTGTATATTGCATAGCGTGCGCACTTGTAATATTTACATCAATTTTATACAAAATATCGCGCATAACAAAATGCAGCACAAAAGGCATAGCAAAAATCACCGCCATAGAAAGCAAAAAACAAAATCGCGCCAGAAATCGCCAACCTCTGAGCAATAACCCCAGCGTAAAAATCATAATAAATACAAAAAATCCCGCAAGCAGCGCGCCTATTTCATACACAGACAAATACGAGACCATTTGCAAAAGAAGTGCTTTGATATTTTCAAACATTTATACTCTTTATTTATTTTTGCGCGAGGCTTTTTCGTCTATGCCACTTTGCGCAGTGCGTCTGCGCAATTCTTGTAAAACCAATTCAGGCGAAATATGCTCTAAGGCTAAGCCTACAAGGATATGATAAAATAAATCCGCGCATTCATAGATAATTTCCTCTTTTTGCCCATCTTTTAGCGCGAAGCTTAGCTCCCCTGCCTCTTCAATAATTTTTTTGCCCACTCCATTTGCGCCTTTTGCTAGCAAAGAAGCCGTATATGAGCGCTCCACACTCTCCCCGCGCCTTTGCTCAATGGTATGATACAACTCATCTAAAATATGATAAATAGGTAATTTTTGGGGTTGGGAAGCTAAATTTGTAGGCTGTGCGCCTAGTGTTGGCAAATATGATTGAAAAAAGCAGCTTTTTTCTCCTGTGTGGCACGCTACGCCCACTTGCTCCACAATAAAAAGCAAGCTATCATTATCGCAATCAAGGCGTATTTCTTTGATGCGCTGTATATGTCCGCTTTGCTCACCCTTTTGCCAGATTCTATGTTTGGAGCGAGAAAAATAATGCGCTAAGTGCGTTTGCAATGTAAGCTCAAGAGATTGCTTTGAAGAGTATGCGAGCATAAGCACTTTGTGAGTTTGGTATTCCTGCACGATAGTGGGGATAAGCTCATACCGCTCCCACTCAATGCGCTCAAAGCCATCTTGCATACACTACTGCCCTACAATTGCATTTTTCTGCTTGCTTTTAGAATCTACCCAGATATTTGGCACTGCCCCGCCGGGTGTTAGGAAAATCTGCGCATTTGCATTGTCTTTTAATGCCTCATTAAATTTGCCTTGTGTTTCAATCTGTCGCAACTCAAGTAAGCGTTGCGAGAGGCTTTCATTCACTAACTTATTTGCCTCGCTCTGCCCTTTTGCCTCAATCTCTAGCGCGTCAGCCTTACCCTTTGCGCGCTCGCGCAGTGCATTTGCCTCTTCTTTAGCCTTTTGCGCATCTCTTTTAGCAAGCTCCACACCCTCAATGCGCGTTTTTACTTGTTCGGGCAAAACAATTTCACGCAGCTGGATAGATACTAGCCTAACAGGTTGATTTGGCGTTGCATCAAGTTTGTTTTTAAAGCCTGTGTAGATAAGATTTGCCACTTCATCGCGCTTTGTAGGTAGCTCCTCTGTGGGATAATTACCCACAGCACTACGCACAACATCGCGAATTACAGGATTAATAATCTTTTGCTCCCATAGTGTGCCATATTCAGCAATGGTTGCAGGCACTTTCTCGCGCACAAGTTGATATTGCACGGTGAGTTCTATAGAAATAGTCATACCACTTGTATCCATAACATTAATCGCATCATTGCGTAAAATACTCTGCTCCCTGCCTACGCTTCCCATATCCTCGCTGCGCGAAAAGTTAATCGTCCTCACCTTTGCATCAACAATAATCACATCTTGAATAATAGGCACAAAAAAGTGCAAGCCCGGCTCAAGCGGCACAGGATTATACTGCCCTGTGGTTACTTTGATGCCCACTTCACCGGCATTGACAATCACAAATGGACGCGCCGCGATAAAAATAATAAAAAGCAGCGCGACAATAATAATCACCCCAAGCCATTTGCCACTAGGCATAGAGGGCATGGGCAAAGATTCTATATTAAATCCCCCTCCATTGTTATTGCCTCGATTATTAGTTGGGCGATTACCCCCACCATTCCCCCTATTATCTTCAGCCTTGCTATTAGCATTCTTTTCATCAAGCTGGGCGCGTTTCTTTTTAAGATGTTCATTTAAATCAATGGGCATTTTATTTCTCCTCGTCAATATAAGTTAAGTAATGCGCGTATTTGGGATTTTCTCCGTTCACTACATCAAAGTATGCCTTTTGCAAAGATTTAGTAATCTCCCCAGCACTCCCGCTGCCAATTGCACGCGCATCAAGCTCCCTAATAGGCGTAATCTCCGCTGCTGTGCCTGTGAAAAACGCCTCATCAGCAATATACACTTCATCACGCGTAATACGCCGCTGCTCCAAAGGAATACCCATATCTTTGGCAATCTCAATAGTCGTAGCCTGCGTGATAGATTCTAAAGTATTATCATAAGGAGGCGTGATGAGCTTGCCATTTCTTACGATAAAAAAGCACTCTCCGCTACCCTCTGCTACAAAGCCATTATCATCAAGGAGTAACGCCTCATCACATCCGCAAGAAATCGCCTCATGCTTTGCCATTTGAGAGTTTAAATAATTTGCTGCTACCTTTGCTTTGCCCATAATTGCTTTAATAGGGTTGCGCACAAAAGAGCTTGTTTTTACCTTAATGCCATTAGCAATGCCATCTTCACCCAAATACGCGCCCCACTCCCACGCCGCAATAGCCGCATTCACAGGCGCACTAATATGATTAAGTCCCATTACTCCATAGCCTAAATAAATAATAGGGCGTATATATACATTGCCCTTATAGTCTGCCCTATTAGCGCGCAATAGCTCAATTTGTGCAGATTCTAATTGTGCTTGTGTGTAGGGCGATTTAATACAAACAATTTTTGCAGAATCTAAGAGCCGTTTTGTGTGTGCTTCAAGGCGAAAAATCGCTAAGCCTCTCTTAGTCATATACGCCCTTGTGCCTTCAAACACAGCATTGCCATAATGTAAAGTGTGCGTAAGGATATGCGTGGTAGCCTCTGCCCACGGCACAAGCTTGCCATCTTTCCAAATGAATTGCGCTTCTTTCATAGAGTTGTCCTCCGTTGTATTTTGAATCCTAGATTCTATCAAAAGTTTGTAATATTCTATGTCGCTTGGCTTAATTGCATATTTTGCTCCTCCAAATCTAAATACTGCGCGATTTTAGATTCTAACTCATTTTCTACATCTGCAAGCTCTTTTGCTAGCGTGCTAATGCCCTGTTGCTCATAAATTTGCGGATTACTCAAAGCCTCTTTTAATGCCTTTTGCTTTTGCTCTAATTCCTCAATTTCAAGGGGTAGAGACTGCAGGGCAAGCTTTTGCTTATAGCTTAGCTTTTGAGGCTTCTTTGGCGCATCTGGCTTGTGTTTTATAGAATCTAGCTTTTTAGATTCTATATTTTGGGATAATGTCTGCTCAAACTCGCTAATCTCGCGTAGATTCTGTGCAATCTCTAAATATTGACTATACAAAATATGGCTTTGCACCACCTCACCATCGCCCTCAAAGACAAGCAATTTATGCGCGAGTTTATCCACAAAATACCTATCATGACTTACAAAAATGACCGCGTTTGAAAGGCTTAGGAGATATTCCTCAATGATATTAATAGTTTGTATATCTAAATCATTTGTAGGCTCATCAAGGATAAACACATCTACTTCCTTAGTAAAAAGCAATGCTAACGCCACACGGTTTTTTTCCCCGCCGCTAAGCGAGCCAATTTTATGTGTGAGAAACTCTTTAGGGAAAAGAAAATTTTTCAAATACCCATATATGTGCATATGCTTGCCGCGCACCTCAATATGCTCACCGCCATTTGGGCAAAAAGTCTCTAATAAATCCTTTTTATCATCAAGCATATTGGTATGCTGCTCAAAGTATCCTATGCGTATGTCGCCCTTTTTTACCACTCCAGAATCTGCACTCTGCTCGCCTAGCAGAATTTTTAATAAACTTGACTTGCCAGAGCCATTTTTACCCACAATAGCTATCCTATCGCCCCGCAAGATTCTCAAATTTAAATCTTTAAACAACACCTTGCCCGCAATGCTTTTATGCAAATGCTCAATCTCAAACAAGCATTTTTGATTATTTATCCCCTCTTCTCTATTAAACGCTTTTTGCTCGCGCTCGAGTTCAAGACGCATTTTGCGTATGGTGGAGGGATTTTTCTTTGCTTCCTCACGCATTTGCAAAATTTTATTTTTTCGTCCCTCATTACGCTTTAATCGTGCCTTAACGCCCTGCCTTAGCCACTGCTCCTCATTTTTTAAAAGTTTTAGAAGTTTTTCATGCGCTTTGCTTAAATGCTTTAAAATCTCCTCTTTTTTGCTCAAATATTGTAAATATCCACCCTCAAAACTGCGCAATTGCCCCTCATCAATCTCAACAATGCGCGTAGCAACTTTATCAATAAAATACCTATCATGGCTAATAAAAACTAAAGTCTTATGAGATTGCAACAAATAATTTTCTAAAAATGCCACCATTTCTACATCAAGGTGATTGGTTGGCTCATCAAGGAGCAAAATATCGCAAGGCTCTAGCAGCAGACTTGCTAATGCTACGCGCTTTTGCTCACCCCCACTTAGAGAATTAGCTAGCCTATCTTTAAAGCCTTCTAGCTCAAAGTATGCTAAAATCTCCTCCGCCCTACTTTGCAAATCCCAGCCCCTATGCTCATCAAGATACGCGCTAAGCTTTGCATACTCTTCTAGCATATCTTTGCTAGGCGCGCTAGTTTGCGCCATTTGCGTTTGTAAAAGCTCCAATCTTTCATACGCGCTTTTAAGCTTGCCCATACTTTCTATAAGCACGCTAATCACGCTTGCTTGAGGTTTAAAAATAGGCTTTTGTGCTAAAGATAAAATATGTAAATGCTTTAATCCCATACGCTCGCCGCTATCAAAACTAAGCTTTCCAGCGATGATATTTAATAAGCTTGACTTACCAGAGCCATTTTTACCAATAACAGCAATACGCTCACCTTGAGCGATATTAAGAGAGATATTTTTAAGTAAGATTCTATGTTCATACTGCTTGCTTACTTCTTGCAGGGAGAGGAGATTCATTGCACCTCAAAGGTCTTAATTTGAGCCAAAGATAAAAGGGCAAAATTCGTATTTTTATTGCGTTTAGATTCTTTACCAATTTTGATGATAGAAGCAGGCGTTTGAAATTTCAGTTCAGAATCTATGTAGATAAGCTCAAAGGCTTGACGATTAACCGCGCTAAAATACTCAATTTCTTTATGATAAATCACCACATTATAAAATTTGCTCGCAGACATAATCTTAATTTTTAAATCTAGCCCAAAGTTTGGATTATCTGTAAAAATTAAAAAGTGCTTAGCATTTTTTGACATATACTTATTGTAATACTGATACACTGCATATTCATTATCACGCAGCTTGCCTTTATCGAGCATTTTTACATGATTGCCCAAAAATGTCATCGCGCAAAATGGGCTATTAATATTATGCTTAAAAAATACATTTTTAATCGCTAAAGAACTCATACCCAAATGCCATAATTTATTATCAATATGCGTAGCACAAATATCCATAGCCTCTTTAGTTTTGCTAATAAGAATCTCATACATTTTGTGGAATACCTCTTCAAATTTCACTAAATTTTCTTTCTTAAAATTATCAGAGAGTGCCTTTAGCCTATCAATAGTCGCACTTAGAATCTTAATATCAGATTCAGCCTTAGTAATAATCGCTCTAGTCCTTATAGCACGCTCCTCTAAAGCCTTTGGGTCGCCCTTTTTGGCATCAAGCTTAGATTTAATCGAGCGCAGCTCCATAGAGCCTACGCGGATTTTATTTTGCAAGGAGAGCTTTTTTTCATTAAAGGTCTCAATCGCTCTTAGCACGCCCTTATAATGATACTGCACATCAAGGAAGCATTCTTGATAAATTTTATCGGGCGTAAGATTAGTATTAGTTTGAAAATGTCGATAAGAGTATTCTAATTTTTTAAGCACCTGCATATCATCGGCAAAATTATCCATAGTAATGTGCCTATCATTAAACACCAAATAATCAATCGCCTTTGACAAATAAGGCTTAATCACAATGTAATTAATCTTTTTTTGCGGCTCTTCGCCATCGTCCATTCCCGCAATAGAATTTAGGGCGTTAAACTCCTCTTGGAAATACTCCTTTATACTTTCAGGAATAGGCGTGCTAAGCTGGATACTATTTAATTTTAAATAATTTGTCTCTGCAAAAATCTGCTTAGCAATAGCCGCTTTAGCATCAGCCTCTTTACTTTTTAGCTCATCATCAGTATTAGTGCGCCAAAAGTCAATCTCGCGTATCAGCCCACCTTCAGGGAAACTTTGATAGCGCGAAGCCTTGCAATCTGTGATGACATACCCGCCATCATCAAGCCTAAATTCTACAAGCATACCCGCACTTGGCATCATTCGTTGGTCATGCCAGCTTGTATTGCGTAATTCAAAAATCTTTTTTGAAGCATTCACCACAACGCCATTTTTTGTTTGATTAGAATATCTTAATATCTTGCCATGCACCTTTATGCTCCTATATTATTTAATATTTCTTTAAGATTTAAGCTCACAACAAAAATGCACATTCTAGCTAATTAAAAATAAAAAAATCATTATGAATTTCTAAAATTCTTTATGATATAATGCGCGCTTTTTAAATCCAAATGCTTTTACATAAATTTACAGCACACGCGCAGTTTTTGGGCGTATCTTTAGTGCTTTTATAGAATCTAAACAGGCTAGATTCTATAAATTTTTAAAGCAACACAAAAGGACATCTCATAAAAAAACTATATCTTTACATCGCGCTTAATATCATTTTGCTTTTTTTATCCATTGCGACTATCATAGGCGATTATGGGCTTGTAGGGAACTTTGGCATATACTTTGCCACGCTTAATCTTAACATTTTTGGCTATATCGCTTATGTGTATTTGCCCTTATTGCTCTACCCGCTTTTTAGATTCTATAAAAGCCCCACTATCACCTTTAGGCGGCTTGAACTCATCGTATCATGCTCGCTTTTTTTCATAGCGCTTTTAATCTTGCAATCCCTTAGCCTGCAACAAGGCGCATTTGGCAACGCAATAGTGCTTTTTTTAAAAAATTATATCGGCTATGTTGGCGTGTGGGTGCTTGATGTATTCTTTTTTATATTTGCTTGGCTTATTTTCACGCAGCGCAATATTGATGTGCTTTTAAAACAGACAAAAAACAAGTGCCTTGTGGCGTTTGATGTCATTAAACACATAAGTTTATTGCTCTACGCCTTAGGTGTAAAACTCACAAAAAGCTTTCTTGCCTTTATCCGTCCGCATATACATAATCTCTTTGCCAAAAAAACGCAAGATGTCCTTGACTTGCAATCCGCTGCGCAAGAGCGCACCAAGGCTCCAAGCTATGATTTTAAAGATGTGCTTGTGGAGAGGGCATTTGATGAAATGGCACAAAGTCCTAATGCTGCTCCTAATGCTACTAATATAACGCACACTCCCATGCCTGCTGTAGATTCTATAAATACAGAATCTACAGACTCTCAAAATGTATCGCCCACTCAAGCAGATTCTATAAACACAAATATCCAAACTAATGCCGATACAAGCGCAAGTGCGCCACTTTTAGAGATTGTAGAATCCTCACAAAGCGATATGAATTTAGAGGAGTTTTTCAAAACACAAAGAATAAAACATCAAGATATGCTTAAAAATCTTAAAAACCAGCCGCACACTGCCCTATCTCAGCCCGCTATAGAGCTTACAGAATCCCTTAAGCACACTCAAGCCAATATCTCACAAGAATCTACATCATCTAAATCCATTCCCACGCCCCCACCGCGCCCCATTAACCCAGATGTATTTTTGCAATCTGCGCAACATACTGTATCTACAAATACAGAATCTACCTCCATTGCGGCATCTAGCACACAGGCAAGTATTAAAGAGGAGAATATCAAAGCCGCATCGCACACTAAAGAATATGGGCAAATGCTAGATTCTATGCAGGATAAAAAAAGTGTGCAAAGCACGCAAGCAGATACGCAAGTGCCTGAAAACAAAACGACATATGATGATAATCTTTTTGCTAAAGAGATGCCATTTATTCCCATTCCACCGCTTCAACAAACGCCTAAACAAGAGCGCGCGCCACATTTTGCAAATACAGAATCTGCCACAGATTCTATAAGAGTAGATTCTACAAACACAGAATCTGCCCACACAGAATCTACAAATACGCAATCCACCACCCTAGCGCAAAATAGCGCGCAAAGCACGCCTATGCCACAAACCCTTGAACTTGATATTAAAGAAATTACAGAATCTAATCCCACGCAGTGGGTAGATTCTATCGTGCAAGAAATTCCCACAAAAGAAGTCCCTACGCAAAAAATCCCTCCGCAAGCACCCCACGCGCAAGAGCCAAATCACAAGCCCACCCATACTCGTGTAACAGAGCTTGCTGAAAATAAAGCACTTTTAAATAACCTTGAATATGGCAAAGTGAATAAGCCTCTTAATTTTAAACTTCCCTCTACAAGCCTGCTTAACCAACCTCTAGGCGAGAAAGTAGAAATTGATGGCAGCGAGATTGATAGAAAGATTGAGGATTTGCTCTCAAAGCTTAAGATGTTCCGTGTGGAGGGCGATATAGCGCGCACATATTCAGGTCCTATTGTTACTACATTTGAATTTCGTCCCGCGCCCAATGTGAAAGTGAGCAAAATTCTTACCCTTGAAGATGACTTGGCTATGGCTTTGCGCGCGCATTCAATCCGCATTCAAGCGCCTATCCCGGGCAAAGATGTGGTAGGCATTGAAATACCCAATAACCATACGCAAACTATCTATCTGCGCGAAGTATTAGAATCTGATTTGTTTAAAACCTCCACTTCGCCGCTCACGCTTGCGCTTGGCAAGGACATTGTAGGCAATCCCTTTATCACAGATTTAAAAAAACTGCCGCATTTGCTCATCGCAGGCACAACAGGCAGCGGGAAAAGTGTGGGCATTAATGCGATGATTTTATCCCTGCTCTATAAAAATTCACCAGATAATTTAAAGCTTTTAATGATTGACCCCAAAAAGGTGGAATTTAGCATTTATGCGGATATCCCTCATCTCATCACGCCCATTATTACGCAGCCCAAAAAGGCGATTGTAGGCTTAAATAGCGCTATGGCTGAAATGGATAGACGATATGATTTAATGAGTGAAATGCGCACCAAAGATATTGATAGCTACAACCGCAAAGTGCTAAGTGAGGGCGGAGAAAAATTTGCATATTTGGTGATTATTATTGATGAATTAGCGGATTTAATGATGACAGGAGGCAAAGAAGTGGAATTTGCGCTAGCGCGTATTGCTCAAATGGGGCGCGCGTGCGGCATTCACATTATCGTAGCTACGCAGCGCCCAAGCGTTGATGTGGTAACAGGACTAATCAAAACCAATCTCCCCTCGCGCATTAGCTACAAGGTGGGCAGCAAGATAGATTCTAAAGTTATCCTTGATACCTTTGGCGCAGAATCTTTGCTAGGCAAAGGCGATATGCTATTTACCCCGCCGGGATTAGGTGGCGTTATGCGCTTGCACGCGCCATGGAATACTGAAGAAGAAATTGAAAAAGTGGCAGAATTTTTAAAAGCCCAACAAGTGGCTCAATACGATAAACATTTTATGCTTGATGAGCGAGATAATTTAGTAAGTAGCAACGCAGATAGCCAAAATGGCGAGAATAGCGATTTACTAAGCGAGGCAAAAAATATTATTTTGCAAGATAGAAAGACTTCGGCAAGTTATCTACAAAGGCGATTATCTATAGGCTACAATAAGGCGGCAAACTTGGTCGAGCAGCTTGAAAATGAGGGCTTTCTCTCCGCGCCAAATATTAAAGGTGTGCGCGAAATACTTGGGCAGTAGCGTTAATAAGTGTTTAATTTAAGTTTATAGAATCTTAGTTTGTTAAAAATTTAAGATATTAGGAGCATTTAGATGCAATCTAACACATTAAAAACCATTTGCGTATTTCACATATTTTTTTTAGGATTTTTGCTTTTAAATAGCGCATTTGCCATTGATTTCAAAGAAGCCCCAAAGGCGCAAAAGCGCATTAATCCGCAAGAGGGCAACGATAGCATTTATTCTTACAACTCTTCCATTGAGGACGCCAAAAAAGCAGTGGTGAATATCTCTGCGCAAAAAACTATTAATAATCAACTCTCTCACCCTATGTTTAGCGACCCATTTTTCCAACAATTTTTTGGCGATATTTATGGGCAGGTGCCTAGAGAACGCTTTGAACGCTCACTTGGAAGTGGTGTAATTATCTCAAACGATGGCTATATTATTACTAACTATCATGTGATTGAAGATGCGAGCAAAGTGCTTGTATCGCTAGCTGATAATCCCAAAGAATACGCCGCAAAAATCATTGGCACAGATGCAAGAAGTGATTTAGCTGTTATTAAAATTGAGCAAACAAATCTTTCACCTATTGCTTTTGCCCAAAGTGCTAATGTGCTTGTGGGCGATGTGGCTTTTGCGATAGGCAATCCCTTTGGCGTGGGCGAAACTGTTACGCAAGGTATTGTCTCCGCACTTAATAAAACAGGCATAGGCATTAATGATTATGAAAACTTTATACAAACTGATGCTTCTATAAATCCGGGCAACTCTGGCGGTGCGCTGGTAGATTCACGCGGTGCGCTTATTGGCATTAATACAGCCATTTTGTCGCGCACAGGTGGAAATCACGGCGTGGGGTTTGCCATTCCTTCAGATATGGTAAAAAAGATTGCCAAAGAGCTTATCGAAAAAGGCAGCATTAAGCGTGGATTTTTAGGCGTGGGTATCCAAGATGTAAGCAGTGATTTAAAAGATAGTTATAATGATAATACCGGCGCGGTGGTCATTAGCCTTGAGCCTCAATCCCCTGCGGCAAAAGCTGGGCTTATGGTATGGGACTTAATCACGCACATCAATGGCAAAAAAGTCTCAAGTGCGGCTGAACTTAAAAACCTCATCGGTATGCTTTCTCCCAATGAAAAAGTGGTGGTAAAATTTATCCGCGACAAGCAAGAGCGCGTAACGCAAATCACACTCACAGAGCAGCCAAACACGCAGCAAGGCAAGCAAAACCCTGCAGCCCAAGACAATCAAAGCAACTCCTCACTTAATCTACAAGGCTTAGAAGTAGCCGAGCTTAATAACAGCACGCGCCAACGCTATAGAATCCCAAATGGCGTTGATGGCGTGGTGGTTACACGCGTTAGCCCTAACTCAAAAGCACAAGAGGCAGGATTTGAAATAGGCGATGTTATCGCGCAAGTTGAGAGTATGCCCATTAGAAAGCCTGCGGATTTAAGCACTGCTTTCACGCGCTTTAAAGATAAAAATAAAAGAATCCTTGTCTATAGCGCTAATGGCACAAAAACCATTCTCATCAAATAAGGAGTGCGCAAGTGGTAATGCTTGATAATAGGCAGCTCACGCTTATAAAAGAGCGGCTTTATAAATATTGTGGTGTGTTTTTGAGCGATTCAAAGCTTACAATGATAAAAAATAGAATCTACCGCCTTATGCGGGAGACGCAAATCCACGATATTGATACGCTACTTTCTCAAATTGAAAGCAATACTAAAATTAGACAGCAATTTATTAATAGCTTTACCACTAATAAAACAGATTTTTTTCGCGAGGATTTTCACTTTCAAGATATGATTGACCGCTCTTTGCCACTACTTTTTAAACTCAATAAACCCATTAAAATCTATTGTTGTGCCTCCTCCACAGGGCAAGAGCCATATTCTATTGCTATGAGCGTGCTGTATGCTAAGAAATTATATTCAGCTTCTACACCTGTGAGTATTATTGCTACAGATATTGATACAGATGTACTGCAAGAGGCTATGGAGGGCGTTTATACTATTGACTTTAATGTAGAAAAATTCCCAAATTGGTGTGATGTGAATGAGTATTTTGACGCAGTAGATGAGGGCAAGACGCAAGCTGTGCGGATTTTAAAAGTAAAAGATAAACTAAGGTCAATGATTACTTTTAAGCAAGTTAATCTCTTTGATAAGCGCTATCCTTTTATGCGAGATGAGTTTGATATATTATTTTGCCGCAATGTGCTTATTTATTTTAAGCAGCAAGACCAGCAAGATATTCTAGCGCGCCTTATTGACACGCTTCGCATTGATGGGACATTTTATCTAGGGCATTCAGAAAGTCTCTATCATTTTGTGGATAAATTTGAAAAGCTTGGCAATAAAACTTTTGTGAAAATAAAGGCGTGATAATGCTGCTTATGGAAACGACTAAATATCACCCAGACACTATTTTAAAAAGTAATCCTTGCAAAATCATACGCGGCAAGCTTGTGGTGATTGGCGCTTCTACAGGCGGAGTTGATGCGCTCTCTTATATTTTTTCTCGCCTGCCGGCAAAGCTCCCTCCCATAGCGGTGGTGCAGCATATCCCTCCCACTTTTGGTTCTTCATTTGTTAAAAGACTAGATACACTCTCTGAGCTTAGTATCTGTGAGGTTACAAGCAAAGTGCCGCTTAAGGATAATCATGTGTATGTAGCAGGTGGGAATAAGCATATGGTGATTGATTTTGCTATGGGGTCATACTATGCGCGCTCGCTTGATGAGGAAAAGCGTATATCGCGGCATAAGCCTAGCGTGGATATTTTATTCCGCAGTGCTAATAACGCCGCAGGGCGCTCTGCACTAGGCATCATACTCACAGGAATGGGCGATGATGGCTGTATAGGCTTAAAGGAGCTGCACGATAATGGCGCGCATACACTCGCAGAAAATGAGGAAGATTGCGTGGTGTTCGGTATGCCCAAAAAGGCTATTGAAATGGGAGCTGTGAGTGAGATTCTAAGCCTTGATATGATTATTCACCGCATTATTGATTACGCGCAAAAGCCGCTTAAAGCGCTACTTAAAGATGATGAAGAGCCTGCTATCTTGCCACAGAAATAGTCTATTTTAATCTTGAAAATTCTAAAATTTTAAAATAATTGCTAAAGTATGACTTGCATTGAGTATATTAGAATCTAGATTCTAAAAAATGGTTAGCAAAATGACAATATTAGGGATTATTCATCTGCTGTGTGCGTGCGTGGTGGTGGGCTATTTGGCGTATGATGTGCTTGTGTTTAGCTTTTTTAAAAAAAATCGAAATGAGAGCGAATTTAAGTCATTAAAGCGTGAGATTCTAAAGCCTAGCGTGATTTTGCTAGGGAGTGCGTTTTTAGGCTTAATGCTTAGCGGGGCGGGACTTGCTAGCTTTTATATTGATACAAGTAATGGAATCTTGCAAGGAATATTTATGGTATTTAAAGAGGGGCTTTTAGAGATTAAAGATTTCTTAATAGATTCTAAAAATTTGAATTTTTATGGCATATTAACGCTAAAATTGCTAACTATTTCACTGCTATTTATTTTCACACCTATATCATTTTTTTATATTTTAGTGCTAAAAAAGGCTGACCCAATGCGTAGATTTTATCATCATTTAGCATTGATAATATGTCTTATAGCCGTGATTTTAGCTCGCCTCCTAGCACATTAATTTTGTTTAATCACAGAATCTAAAAATAATCACTAAAGTAGGCTTTGCCTTCTGGCAGGATTTCTTCTAGTTTGTTAATGGCGTTATCGCTTGCTTCTAGGCGTCCTATGCTACGCAAATACAAAGGGCGTTTGTAGCCAAGTAGCATTGCACTTAGCGTTTGAATGTCTAGTTTTATAATCTCTGCGGATTTTATAGAATCTGCCTTTTTAGATTCCATAAATTCTAAAGATTCTATAAACCCCCTTTCTACCATCTCCACCTTAAAGCCCTGCGCGCTAAAATGCAGCACAAAAGCCATATTATTCCACTCTAAAAGCGGGTCGCTTACCACAAGGCAGAGCGTGAAACTGCTCTCCACACTATCAAAAGGATAGCGCTCCAAAAACTGCGTCACATCGACAATGCGCGCCATAATATACGGGCTAATGCTCTCCTTAATATGCCCATCTTCAAGCAGAAACGCAAGGCTATGATTGCTATAATTCGCGCCTTCAATTCGCTCAAACATACTCTTATGCGCCTCGATATAGCCCCAAAGCCCATGCCGCGCCTCCTCATTCAAGTAAATCATCTCCTTAATCTTAAAAATATCATTCTCCAGCAAATAGACGATATAGCCCGTGGGCTTATCACTCTCATCATAATAAATCGCCACAATCGTATCCTCGACATCCCATCGCCAGTATTCATTCCACGCCAGACTATCGCGCACAAGGCAGCCATGCGTCTTACTTGCAAACTCATTATGCAGCGCAATCAAATCGGGGTGATTTTCGCACACACGCTGCATCATGCCATTTACCGCAGGCGGCTTTGGGAACTGATTATCCTTAATGCTAAAAGTCATTTTGTCGCTCACAATCTCAAAGCCGCGCGAACGATAATATGGTATCGAATACGGATACAGACACGCGATACTCTGCCTGCTATCACGCATAATCTTTAGTATCTCTTTCATCAAATCCGCCATAAGCCCAATGCCCGAATACTCCGGGTAAGTCGCCACGCCCGTGATGCCGCCCATCGCATAGATTTGATTGTAGATATTCATTTTCATAGGATATAGCGCGATTTGGGAGACGAGCTTGTCGTTTGGAGATTCTGTGAGTTTTTTGGAATCTAGATTCTGTGAGTTTGGAGAATCTGTAACTTTTTTAGAATCTTGCCCCTTATCAAACCAGCCTAGCACTTTTGCGTGCTGCAAAATGGGATACTTTGAACGTTTAATAGAATCATCACTCCAGCCTGTGAAAAGCAAATCGCTATCAGTGACCTGAAAGGCATATCTAAGCAATTCATTAAACTGCTCAATATGGCTAGTATCAAGCATTTTCATAACTAATCTTTGCCTAATTTGAGACTTTTTCATATTTTATCCTTTGTAAATGTTTTAAAAGCGCAATGCGATAGCAAGGCAAAGTATGGCAAGAAGCAATGCTAGAAGTATAATCCATACTCACATATAAATTACAAATATATGCGCGATTTTAAAGAGCTAAAGCCCACAAGGCTTGACAAGAGGCAATTTTTTCTATATAATCACCAGCTTTATATATTCCGGATTAGCTCAGCGGTAGAGTAGGTGGCTGTTAACCACTTGGTCGCAGGTTCGAATCCTGCATCCGGAGCCATAGAAGCCTACAAAGCATGTCATCTCGCATTTTCTACACATCACACAACCCTTTTACTAGTTTTACTGAACTTCCCGACCTAACCACGCACTTTAAAGCACTTAAACCCTGCCTTGTGTTCAAAAATGATAAGATATGCTATAATCGCGCATCTGACTATAAAGGAGTATGTATGAATAGGCATTTTAACGGGGGGGGGGGATAATCTAAAGAAGCTCTGCTCCACTCGCAGACTTAGTGTTATTTTATTTTTACTTTTTGTATGCGCTTATTGCGTGTTTTTGGTGTCCTTTAGCCGCTATGGATTTAATCTTGATGATATTTGGATGTGGCTTGAAATTTATGAACATAAACCCGTATGGAATGGCTACAATCCTAGCATGGGGCGCTTTTTCCCACTTGCAAGCCTTGACCTTAATGTGCTTATGCAATTCTCTACCTCGCCTTATATATTTTTTGCTTTTAATGCACTACTAGCGCTTATATTTGCGCTCACTTGGTTTTATATGCTCTCTTTTGTAAGCCAAAAAATTTGGCTTAATATCCTACTTATCGCATTTTTTATGCTAAGCATGGGATTTGTGATAGTTACTTTTGGGATTTGCTATCCTGAGCGGCTGCTTGTCGTGTTTTTAAGCATTTTTATTATAACTTCAATGCTCTACCTGCGCGCTCCTACGCTAAGCCTTTTTATGCTAGGCATTTTGATGATTAATCTATGCATTTATCTTAAAGAACCAATGTTTATTGCAGCATTTGTCTTTGGCTTTATGCTCTTTATCTCCACGCTGCGCATAAGCTTCGTAGATTCTATAAACACAGAATCTACACACTCTCCAAATGTATCGCCCATTCAAGCAGATTCTATAAATTCCCACAAAAAAGCGCTGCGCTTCTATGCGCTAGGCATTATGAGTAGCGCGGCTCTTTATGCTTTAATATATGCCCTATTTATCCTCCCGCAAATGACAAAGGTTTATAACAGAGCCACGCCATTTACTAATACCCTTGTGGTAAAAATACAAGGCTGGATAAATTTTATCCTTAATGATGGGCTAATCATCGCTCTTACTCTAGCGATTGTGTGCTATAGAATCTACCTTATTTTACGCGGGCGCGATAAGAT
Source organism: Helicobacter jaachi (assembly GCF_000763135.2). Taxonomy (NCBI): domain Bacteria; kingdom Pseudomonadati; phylum Campylobacterota; class Epsilonproteobacteria; order Campylobacterales; family Helicobacteraceae; genus Helicobacter; species Helicobacter jaachi. Next base: position 49,175 of record NZ_JRPR02000006.1, read on the forward strand.
TAGGGCGCTTTTTGATGGGCTTTTGTGCGCGTGTTTGGCGTATATGCTTGTATATTTTGCGCTTGGGATTTTTGAAGTATATTATTTGCTGCCTTGCTATATATGGAGCGGCGTGGCGATTATGTATTATTTATTTACGCAAGGCTATATTAAGCGCCTTGTGATGAAACTTTGCATCGCATTTGGACTGCTTGGATTTTTTAGCAGCTCGTTGCCTATGGGATTTTATACGATGATAAATCTTAAAGCAATGGCTGTGCAGTTTAATGAGCTTCTTGATTTTAGCGCCAAATACATCGCCCAAAACCCACACACGCGTATATATTTTGATGGCACGGGCAGGGGGCGAGATATTTACCCAGACTGGTATGTGCGCTACTTTATTGAATACCTTAATAGAATCTACAATGTAAAAGATTTTGATGTAATGAGCGCTATGCCAAATGGCAAAGATATCGTGCTAGATTCTATAAGCCCTTATAGTTATTATAATAACCTTACAATCACCAAGCCGCAAGTAGGCGATTTACTTATCCTTAATAACACCACAAGCATTTATGCTGATAGTGCTTATATTGCGCAGCTTGCCTCATCGCACTCCCTTATATTCACAAGCACATTTTCAAGCATTCCCTACATCAGTATCCGCTCTGTGATTAAGGGGATAAATTTTAAATTTATCGGTGCTCAAAGCGCACTATTAGGCAATGCAAATATGTTTCATCTGCCGTTAGAAACCTATGTCTTTAAAGTGCAAAATCTTGCACTTTAACTTTTGGGGCTTATAGAATCTACCCACAATATAAAATCTAAAAGTAAGAATATATTTTATTTTATGGTTTTTTAAGTCAAAAATTTTAATAATTCGCGCGTTTTTTTGGCTTTAAATTTGCATTAATTTTTATTTTTAATTTGTTAAGGAGCTGGCTGTGCGTGTAAATAAAATTTATAAAATCCCTTTAGTGGGATTATTCCTCTCCTTAGTTTGTTCATTTTTAATAGCTGATGAGCAAACTAATGGGGGGGGGGGCAGAGAGAAAAGAGGTAGATACAAAGGTTGCTAAAAGTGTAAATCTTGGCACTTCTATTGTAAGTGATACCAAAACCCAAAGAGAAATATTTTATGAAAATGATAATATTTCCTCCATTAATGGCGAGGCATTAGAAAAGCTTAGAATTACTAATTCTAAAGATTTAGCTTCGGTATTTTCAGGGCTTTATATATCAAGCGAAGGGAGCGATTCTGTGCCTCAAATAAGCCTGCGTGGGCTTAATACAGGATATTTTTATAATCCTAGCGTGCGACTTTATATTGATGGCGTGCCTCAAGATATATTTTTTATCTCCCAAGAATTGCTTGATGTAGATTCTGTAGAATTATTTAAAGGCATGAGCGGCACGCTCTTTGGTGAAAACGCACAAGCAGGCGTGTTATCCATTAACTCAAATATGGCAACCAACACTCCACGCGCTCGTGCTACTTTTACTATGGGGCAGCTAGATAGGTCAATCAGCGGCAGTGCGAGTGGAGCCATTGTGCAAGATAAATTATATGCCAAAGTGAGCTTTAAGCATGCAGATTATTTAGGGCAGATTAAAGATTTAAGCACCAACAAGCTAGCCGATACGCAAGATGTTAATCTCGCGCGCGTTTCACTGCTCTATGATGATGGCAAGTGGTTTTTAGGAGCGGATTATTATTTAGACAAAAGCACATTGCATGATTTAATATACCTTACTGATAACGAGCGCAATGACAAAAACAATATCGTGCATAACTTTGGCACTAGCCCTATCCCTACGCTTAATCGCACTATACAAACCGCAGCTATAAAGGGCGGCTACTACACAGATAATTTTAATATTAAAAATGTTTTTAGTGTGCAAGATAGGGCATTATCTGTTAATAATAATAATTTTATCATCGACCAAAATCAACGCAGTTTTGCCAACGAGCTAAAGGCTACACAAACTTATGAAAATGGCTCAAGCTCGCTCTATGGCGCGTATATCTCATATAATGACTACATACACAATCACATTAAACACGCCAACAGACAAAATGATAAAAATAACTTAAGCACCCTAAATGCTGCCCTTTTTACTGACCACAAAATCGCTTTGCCCGCACACTTTGATGTGGGATTAGGCTTAAGATATAGCTATTATAAAAGTTTTATTGACTACACACAAGGCAATAGCGCAATTCCAAGCTTTGCAGACAATACAGACAAACATCAATTATCGCCACGCATTACGCTATCTTACACACTTGCAGACGCACATAAGCTCTACACTTCAGCAGCTAGAGATTTTAAAGCTGGTGGCTTCCCCAATGTAATAAATAATCAAGCGTTTTTACGCTACTACAAGCCAGAATACACCTACACCACAGAGTTTGGCTATAAAGGGCTATTTTGGCAGGATAGAATCTACATAAACGCAGATTATTTTTATATCTACGCACAAAATCGCCAAGAATATATGATGATTGATGAGACCACGAGTATTATTGGCAATATGGGCGATATGGTCTCACATGGCTTTGAGCTTGAGAGTAAATTCCAATTTTTGCGCGATAGCTTTTTTATGCTAAATTTCGCTTACATTAATGCAGATTACAAAAAAGCAACTAATCCCTTTACCGGAGAGGTGCTAGATTCTCAACGCGTGTTTTATACGCCAAAGTTTAATCTTAACGCCAGCCTTGATATGATTTTATGGCGTAACAGCGTGGCAAATCTTTACTTTAACACCCTTGTATCACACAAAAGTCAAGTATGGTTTAGCACCACAGGCACAACGCTTGAATTTAGTCAAAAGCCCTATACACTATGGGATTTAGGCTTGCGTGCGGAGTTTAGTAATAATCTAAGCCTTGCTTTTAAGGCAGAAAATGTGCTAAATACGCTTTATGATACTTATGGGTATAATCGACCAGCAGAGGGTGGCAATCAGCACAGAATCGGACGCTTAAGAAACTACAGCCTAACGCTTAGCTATAGATTCTAATGCTATAAATACTTAAGGCACAATGCAGCATAAAGCCAATACAAAAGGATAAAAGTGAAACTTTTTAAAAGAAAAAATTATTTGGCGTGGCATTTGTATATTAGCCTCTTTTTTATCCCTATGGCGCTTATGTATAAAATCACAGGTATTGTGGGGATTCTAGGCTATTTTGGTGATAATAAAGTGTATGAAGTTGCTTTGAGTAGTGCGCAAAAAGCAGCACTTACAGAGATTATAGAATCTAGCAAGATAGATTCTATAAATGCTACGACTGCAAGCACAGCAGCTAAGCAAAATAGTGATTTTATAGAATCTACCACAGAATCTACAGGCGCGCAAGAAAGCAAAAATACACAAAAAGCAAATTTACAAGAGATAAAGCTCCAAGAGCCTAGCGGCTTTGATGTGGAGCGCCTCAAAAATCAGTTTATAAAATTTCTTATCGATAATGAGATTAAACTCCCCGCTAGCACGAATTTCCAAAAGGCTAGGCATAAAAATGGCTACACGCTAGGTAGTCCTGCGTATAGAATCGAGCTTGAGCTAAATAATCCGCCCAAAGTCAAACTCTACACAAACGATTGGCTAGGTAATCTTGTCGCGCTACATTTTGCGCGTGCGGGCGTGGCGTTTAATGTGCTTGCCTTTAGCTTTGTGGTGTTTATGTTTATTACTTATGTCACAGGGCTTTTGATGTGTGATTTTAAGAAAAATGGTAAAAAGTATTTTTTAGCGATGTTTGTTGGGCTACTTGTTACTACTACACTTGGCGTATATGGGCTGTATTTTTAGCAACTTCTTTAAATGTCCATTTTAATGCCTGCAGACCGCCCATGCTGTGCAGCGATTGTGTTATAGAATCTCGCTAGATTCTATACGCACTTAATGCAAAAAGTGCCTTATGTGCGTAAAATACATCGCCATATTATATTCATTACAAGCCGCTATCACTTCATCATCGCGGATACTCCCACCGGGCTGGATAATCGCGCTTACACCTATGCTATGCGCCATATCTATGCTGTCTCTAAATGGGAAAAACGCCTCCGAAGCGCATACACAGCCTTGCAAATCTAGCCCCATATCCTTTGCCTTTGCAATGGCTGCCTTTGTGGCATCAACGCGGCTTGTCATACCCATACCAATGCCCACAAGTGCGCCATTTTTGACATAAGCCACACTATTTGACTTAGTAAGCGCAGCAATGATATAGGCAATCTTTAAATCTAGCATTTGCTCCTTTGTAGCGGCAATTTGTGTGACTAATGTAGCGTTTTGGACCTCATTTGCTTGAAACTTATCACTATCTTGGAGTAAAAATCCCCCCTGCACATGCTTAAAGTCATATTCATCGCAAGGCAGGCTTAAAAAAGCGCTATTTTGCGTAAAAATTTTCATACGCTTTTTAGATTGAAACACTGCTAAAGCCTCGCTTGTAATATCTCCGGCTACAAGCACTTCTACAAAAATCTTATTTATCTCCTCTGCTAGCTTAATATCCACCACGCCATTACACGCTACCACGCCGCCATACGCGCTCACATTATCGCAAGCTAGCGCGTGGATATAAGATTGTAATAAATCCTCCTTAAGCGCAAAGCCACAGGGATTACCATGCTTTACAATGCACACAGCCTTTGCCTGCTCCCCAAAGCTTGTAGCAATCTTAATGGCTGCATTCATATCTGCGATGTTATTAAAGCTTGGCTCGCCTTTTTTAATCACAAAATGCGTATTATAGAATCTGTCATATTCATATAGCGCGCCTTTTTGATGTGGATTCTCCCCATAGCGCGTTTGCATAACCTGCCTGCCTGCGATAAAATGATACGCGCCAAAGCCTCCATTAAAACGCTTATTCATATAATTTGCAATCATCACATCATAATTTGCCGTATGCTCATAGGCTTTAATCATCATCTCTTGGCGCAAGGCTAGCGTATTTTCTCCATTACGCAAGGCATATATAATTTTAGCATAATCATCTTTGTGTGTAACCACCAGCACATCATTATAATTTTTTGCCGCGGCGCGCACAAGCGTTGGACCGCCAATATCAATATTTTCAATAATCTGCTCTAAATCCTCAGTTGCCTCAATAGTTTGCTTAAAAGGATAGAGATTAACGCACACAAGATTAATAGCGCCAATGCCCTTTTCTTTAGCTATCTTTTCATCTTTATCTAGCCCCCTGCGATAGAGAATCCCCCCATGGATTTTGGGGTGTAAAGTCTTCACGCGCCCATCAAACATCTCCTCACTCTGTGTATAGTGGCTTATATCAATGGCTTTTATGCTAGCTTTTGTAAGTGTCTCTAATGTCCCTCCTGTGCTTAAAATCTCAAAGCCCAAATCACTTAAATCTTGTGCAAATTCTACAATGCCCTCTTTGTCGCTCACGCTTAATAACGCATACATACCTGTCCTTGTTGGGAAATTTTGGTAGTATTTTAACCATATTTTTTAAGAAGGCAATAAAATGACTTGTGTCTTTGATATTGAGACTATCCCTGATTTTCACCTGTTAAGCAGCACTTTTGGCTATGAAGGCACTCCCTTGCAAATCGCGCAAGCAGCATTCAAAGCCCAATATGAAAAAAGCGGGAGTGAGTTTTTGCCTATTTGCTTTCATCGCGTGATAAGCATTGCGAGTGTAATTTGTGATGAATATGGCAGATTTGTGAAAGTGGGCAATTTTGGCAATGCATTTATAGAATCTGCTTTTATAGAATCTACACCATCTGAGGGCGTAGATTCTATAAATGAGCCTACTTCAAGGACATTTTTAGATACTTTAGAATCTACCCTTCTAAGCGAATTTTGGCAATTTATCAATAAAAATAATCCAAAGCTTGTAAGCTTTAATGGCAGGGGGTTTGACATACCTACTATGCTCTTACGCGCTATGCGGTATAATATAGGTGCGTGGGCGTATTTTGAGCAGAAAAATCCAGCGCTTAATAAGAGCAAATGGGATAACTACCGCGTGCGATATTGTGAGGATTTCCATACGGATTTATATGAGAGTTTGGGGCATTTTGGCGCGGCGCGCAATCTTAATTTAGACGCGCTATGCAAAATGCTTGATTTAGTGGGCAAATACGATATGAGCGGCGCGCAAGTGTATGAAACCTATTTGGGCGAGAGTATAAGCGATAAAAATACAGAATCTACAGACATAGAATCTAAAAAAGCAGCCCTTGAGGTGATTAATCACTACTGCCATAGCGATGTGCTTAATACTTATTGGCTCTATCTTAAATACGAGGTGCTAAGGGGCGTGCTACTTGAGAGCGATTATTACGCGCTTTTAGAAATTTTGCATGAAAGACTACCTAAAGATAAGCCCTATTCGCAGATTTTTACTGCCACGCTTAAAAGGCATATTGCAGATTATGCACGCACAAACGCACAGCACACAGATTCTATAACGCTAGATTCTATATAAGGCTATGTATGCACACACCCTACACCACAAAAAATGGCGAAATCACCACCAAAGAAGATTTAATACAAGAAATTGAGGCATTGCTTAATCAGCTGCCTGCAAAATCCCCCACTACCCTTTCAATATCGGTTATGAGCGTGATGAGCTGCAGGGATTTAGAAAATGTGCGCGATGGGCTTTTATCTAAGCAAAAAGACATTATCGCGCGCAATCAGCAGTGGCTCATAGGTTTAGCGCATGAATAAAATTGGTATTATCAATTATGGCGCGGGCAATCTTGGCAGCGTGAAAAACGCCCTTGCTTTCATACAAAATCAAATGCCTAGTATGCCGCCTTTTGAGGTATGTATAGAATCTAGCCCAGAGCGATTAAAATTGTATGATAAACTTATTTTGCCCGGCGTTGGCGCATTTGGTAGTGCGATGAATGCACTTCATAGCACTTCGCTAAGCGAGGCTATTTGTGAGTTTGCACAAAGTGGCAAATTCATACTAGGCATCTGTCTAGGCTTGCAACTTCTTTTTGAAAAAAGCTTTGAATTTGGCGAGCACAAGGGGCTTGGGCTTATAAGCGGTGAAGTAGTGGGCTTTAACAATACAGGGCTTAAAGTGCCGCATATCGGCTGGAATAATTGCTATTTTACCACACTTGGCAAGCAATCGCCACTTTTGCGGGACATTAAAGATGGGAGTTTTTTTTATTTTGTGCATAGCTTTCATATTAAAACTAGCGAGGCATTTATCTTAGCTTATTGCGAGTATGGCTACCCCTTTGGAGCGATAGTGAATAAAGATAATCTCTTTGGTATTCAACCTCACCCGGAGAAAAGCCATAATGTAGGGCTTTGCTTGCTTAAAAACTTTCTTGAACTCTAAAGGTAATACATTTACTTTTGGATAATTTTAATAAGATTTAATAATGGATAATTTTTATAAATTAAGGAGTAAAGATGATTGATTTAGCAATTATTGGTGGTGGTCCAGCTGGGCTTAGCGCAGGTTTATACGCAACACGCGGCGGAATTAAAAATGTAGTGCTTTTTGAAAAAGGTATGCCCGGTGGGCAAATCACAGGCAGCAGTGAGATAGAAAATTATCCCGGTGTCAAGGACATTGTGAGCGGTATGGAGTTTATGGAGCCTTGGCAGGAGCAGTGTTTTCGCTTCGGATTGCAGCACAAAATGAGCGAGGTAAGCCAAATCACAAAGCAAGATAAGATTTTTAGAATCCACCTAAGTGATGGCAGTGTAGATGAAGCAAGGGCAGTCATTTTTGCCGCAGGTGGTAGCCCAAAGAGGGCAAACCTCAAAGGAGAGAGCGAATTTTGGGGAAGAGGCATTAGCACTTGCGCTACTTGCGATGGCTTTTTTTACAAAGACCAAGAAGTGGTCGTGCTAGGTGGCGGCGATACTGCGCTTGAAGAGGCTGTGTATTTAAGTCGCATTTGCTCTAAAGTGTATTTAATCCACAGAAGAAATGAATTCCGCGCCGCGCCAAGCACGATTGAGCATGTGAGAAGTAATAGCAAAATTGAAATTATCACTCCTGCGGTGATTGAGGAGATTAAAGGCGATAAGGCAGGCGTTACAGGCGTGCTTATTAAGCATACAGATTCTAATACGACACAAGAAATTAATGTAATGGGCGTTTTTATCTTTGTGGGCTATGATGTGAATACTGCCACACTCAAACAAGATGATGGCTCTATGCTCTGTGAGTGCGATGAGTGGGGAAGTATCAAGGTTGATTTATCAATGAGAACAAGTGTAAGTGGGCTATTTGCCGCAGGTGATGTGCGCACGCAGGCGGCAAAACAAGTCGTATGCGCCGCAGGTGATGGCGCAACAGCTGCATTGCAAGCAATTGCGTATTTAGAACATAAATAGATTCTATCATGTCCGCACTTATTGCGCTTACGCGCTGTGCGGTCTTACAATTTCACGGCAGAGCCGCTCATTGCGCCTAAAGGATAAAGTTATAGCTTAGCTTTAGCTAATCTATCAACTTAGTTTTTGAGGTTAGATTCTATAAACACCGCGCGGTCTTACAGCGACACTACCTCAAACTTAAACGCCCTCGTATAGATTCTGTAAATATAGAATCTATATAATTCCTTATTTTTAAAAAGGAGTTTTTATGCTACAAATTGGGATTTTTGGAGCGACAGGGCGTGTGGGAAAGCTGCTTATTGATGAGATTTTAAACCATGAGCAATTTGAACTCTCAAGCGTATATGTGCGCAATGAACTACAATACTCTCTACCGGCTAGCACAATGATTACAAGGGATTTTGAAGTATTTTTGCAATCAAGCGATGTCATTATTGATTTTTCATCGCCAGAGGCTACAAAAGCCCTGCTTGAGGTAGCACCTACCCACCCTACTCCGCTAGTCATTGGCACAACGGGCTTAGATAATGATACATATAATTTGCTTGAGAGCGCGGCTAATAGTATGCCTATCCTCTATGCGGCTAATATGAGTAAAGGCATAGCTATGCTTGATAAAATCGCAGCCCTTGTAGCAGCAACGCTCAAAGAAAGTGATATAGAAATTTGCGAAATACACCACCGATACAAAAAAGATGCGCCCTCCGGCACGGCTTTAAGCTTGGCGCAAAGTTGCGCTAAAGCGCGAAATCTCAATCTAGATTCTGTGCGTGTGAGCGGGCGCGATGGGCATATTGGGCAAAGGAGGGCAGATGAAATTGGTGTGATGAGCCTACGCGGTGGAGATGTGGTGGGGAGACATACGATTGGATTTTATCTTGATGGAGAGTATTTAGAGCTTACGCATAATGCCACTTCACGCCTTACTTTTGCCAAAGGCGCGCTCGATATGGCAAGCTTTATTGTAAGGCAGGAAAATGGCTTGTATAGCATTCAAGACGCGCTTAATTTATGAGAGCTAAGCCGCACTTAAAACGCGTGTAGATATAGAATCTACTTATTAGTTTTGTTGCTATACAATTGCGCGAAAACACAAAATGAGGGCAAGCCCTAGATGAAGAGTTGGGAAAATGAAGAGTTGGAATGAAGAATGTGCTGTTGTGGGCGTTTATAATGTCGATAAGGCAAGTGTATTAAGCTATTATTCACTTTTTGCCATGCAGCATCGCGGACAAGAGGCAAGCGGCATTTCTGCGAGCAATGGCACAAAAATCACCACCATTAAAAGCACAGGCTTAGTAACTAAAATTTTTACACAAAAACGCCTCGATAAACTCACAGGACGCTCAAGCATAGGGCATAATCGCTACTCTACAGCGGGCGAAGATTCTATAAATGACGCTCAACCTATCTTTGCTCGCTATGATTTGGGAGAAATGGCTATTGCACATAATGGCAATCTCACAAACGCCAAAGAAGTGCGCGAAATGCTCATTAAAGAGGGCGCTATCTTTCAAAGCCACCTTGATACAGAAAATCTAATCCACCTCATCGCCCGTAGCAAAAAGCAATCTTTGACAGATAGGATTATAGACGCGCTTCAACATGTAGATGGCGCGTATTGCTTTATTTTCCTTTCACGCACAAAAATGTTTGCTATCCGCGATAGATATGGCTTGCGCCCTTTGAGTTTGGGCAAAATTTACAATGATGATGGCAGCATAGGCTATGTGGTGGCTAGTGAGAGTTGTGCGTTTGATTTGGTGGGAGCGGAATTTGTGCGAGAGATAAAAGCGGGTGAGATGCTTATTTTTGATGGGGCGTATGCTATGCAAGATTCTCAACCCAAAAGCATTCAAGTATTTGAGCCAAATCCGCACCCCTGCGTATTTGAGCATGTCTATTTTGCGCGCCCTGATAGCAATGTGTTTGGCTATAATGTCTATAAAGCGCGCAAGCAAATGGGCATCGAGCTAGCCAAAGAGCATAAAATTAAAGCGGATATGGTGATTCCTGTGCCAGATTCTGGAGTGGCGGCTGCGATTGGCTATAGCAAGCAAAGTGGCATTGATTTTGAGCTAGGTCTCATACGCAATCACTATGTAGGCAGGACATTTATTGAGCCTACGCAGCAGGAGAGGGAGCTAAAGGTTAGGCTCAAGCTTAATCCTATAAGAGAATTAATTGCTGATAGAGAAATCATTGTCATTGATGATTCTGTGGTGCGCGGCACTACAAGTAAGCAGATTATTAAAATATTACGACAAGCGGGAGCTAAAAAAATTCATTTACTCATTAGCTCTCCGCCTACTATTTCACCTTGCTTTTATGGTGTGGATACGCCTCATAAAGAGCAGCTTATTTGTGCAAATAAAACTATCGAGGAAGTGCGCAAATATATTGGCGCAGATTCTCTAGGCTTTTTGTCCATTAAAGGCTTAGTAAAAAGTATAGGCAGTGAGGGCAAAACCTTGTGTAAAGCCTGCTTTGATGAATGCTATGTTGATGATTATACGAATAACTTAGGTGGCTAATGCGTGTTATGCTAAGTGTGGGGCGTTATTTTAAAAAACGCTTTGGCTCTAGGGTGAGGAAAATCCCCATCTCTTTGCAAGGCTTTACCTGCCCTAATATAGATGGCTCGCTCGCGCGTGGTGGGTGCATTTATTGCGATAATGAAAGCTTCTCGCCAAGCCTTATTAAGCTTGATAAAATCTCGCAAGTCAAGATGAATTTTTCACTAAAAAATAATCCATTGCTAGATAAGCAACTCCACCAGCTTGAAGAGCAGTTTTATTGGCATTCACAATTTCATAAAGATAAATTTGATATTAGTAAATATATGGTGTATTTTCAATCTTATACAAACACTTACGCGCCATTTGATACGCTTAAAGCCCTCTACGATAAGGCTTTAAGCTTCCCAAATGTCGTGGGGCTAAGCATTGGCACGCGCATTGATTGCGTGCAAGATGATGTGCTTAACCTGCTTGGCGAATATGTTAAAAAAGGCAAAGAAATTTGGCTTGAGTATGGCATACAATCTGTGTATGATAAAACTTTAGAGATTACAAACCGCGCCCATAGCATTGCTGGAGCGCAAGAGATGTTTGAGAAAACGCGCAAAAAAGGCATTAAGGTATGTGCGCATTTAATCTATGGGCTGCCTGAGGAAAGCCCTGAAATGATGCTGCACTCGCTAGATTCTGTATTGACATGGGGGATTGATGGGATTAAAATTCACCCGCTTTATGTAGTGAAAGGCACGCGTTTAGCAAAGCTCTATAAGGACGGATTATATGAGCCTATCACTATGGAGACTTTTAGCACGCTTATTGTGAAATCACTAGAGAAAATCCCGCCAGATGTGGTGGTGCAGCGCATAAGTGCAGGCGCGCATGATGAAAGCCTGCTTGCGCCTAAGTGGTGCTTTGATAAAAATATCCAAATGCGCTATATCCGTGATAAGCTTAAATCCGCCGGCATAGAATATTAAGTGGGTTAGATTCTAAAAATCTGCTGCCCACTCAAGCGCAAAATTCATAAACTCCATAGCCCTCCAATGTATTAAAGTATACGGCGTTTTGATACAGCCCTGCCCCTCAAAATTAAGCGTAATCACAAAAATATGCGTATAATGGAGCTTTTTTAGCTTAGATTCTATACCCTCTTGCGTGCTAAATGGAATGAATACAAACACGCCAAGCGCGCAGATAAACTCCCCCATATCGCCATAGCTTACTTCAGGGCTTTTTTTATCACGCAAACAAAAATTAAAAAGTTCTAATAAAAGCATATTTTCTAATATAGCAAGCAAATTTTTGTCATTCTGCACGCATAAAGGCAAGCTAAAATCATAAAAATATAGTTTTTTACTTTTAGTATGCGTGTGTGGCACAAGGTAGATAATGCCGCGCTCCTGCAGAGATTGCAAAAGTGGGTAGATTCTATCTTTTGAAATTTTATGCGTTTTTTTGAGCATCGTATAGACATAATTTGGCGTAAGCTCGCGCCCTTGCATACGCAATAATGCAGTAAAAATCTCAAAATCATTCCATAAGGCAAGCTTTAGTATTTCTTGCTTGCGCGGGATTTTATGGCTTGGCGGGAGGAAGGCAATTTGAGGCAAATTCCCCTCTTTCAAAAAAAGATTGAATAAATTATTTATGGAGAGATTTTTATTATCAAAGCTCACATATTCTTCAAAGCTTAAAGCACTAATGAATTTAGGCTGAAAATCCTCTGGGCAGTGCGTAATACTAGCTGCAATAAGAATAATTGACTTAAGATTTGGCAAAGAAAGTGCAGGCGTGTAATTATCTACAATGAGCAGCTCAAGATGACGCTCAAGGTATGATTTAAGGATAAAGGCATTTGCAGATTCTATATCTATGCGACAATCTGCGCAATTAATATAAAGCACCTTTTTATGTCGCGCAGCATAGAGTAATGCTAGAGCGCTTTTCCCCACACCCGGCGCACCATATAAAAATATTTTGCCCTCTTTTAGCCCATATCTGCGCGGCTTTAGCCCTGCTACACCCTCAAGGTATGTGCGCGATATATCCTGCATAGAATCTAGCGCCCAAAGCCCATACTTTTAGTGCTATCAAAATTCCCACTTAACTCGGCTTTGATGTGGGCTACAAAGTCTTCTTGCGTAAAAATTGGCTCTTTTTTGGTAGCGACTTTATAGGCTGTATTTTTAATCACTAAATTAATTTGCCCGCCGCTTAAATCGTATTGCGCAAGATTATGCGCTAGCTGCTCTCTTGTGTGTGCGCCAAAGTGTGCGTGCTGTGGGAGGAGCTTTAGCCATAGGGCTTCCCTTTGGGCTTTATCAGGGCGCTTAAACTCAATTTTATAATTAAAGCGGCGTGAAAATGCACTATCAAAATTTTCTAAAAGATTAGTCGTAGCGATTAAAATGCCCTCAAATCGCTCAATTTGCTCTAAGAAAATATTTTGCATTTGATTATGCATTTTATCCGCGCTGCTGCCATTACTCGCGCGCGCGCTCAAAAATTGGTCAGCCTCATCAAGCAGCAAGATAGGCTCATTTTTGATATTTTTACTCATATCTTTGTAGCTATCAAAAATTTTACGCACATTTTTTTCAGACTCGCCCACATACATCGATAAAATCTTGGAGCAATCAAAGCTTAGAATCTGCTTTTTTAAACTCTTAGCCAAAGCCATAGCGGTGATTGATTTGCCAGTGCCAGCTGCTCCATAGAGTAAAATTTTAGAATCTATGCCCCTCTTTTTATCCTTTATACCCCACAGGCGCAGCAAATGCACGACATTATTATCCATTTGTGCAAGCAGATTATTCAAAATCTCGCGCGTGTTACTATGCAAAATAATCTCACTCATATCATACTTTGGCTCTAAAAGCTCAAAAATCTCTTGCTTTTTAATGAGTGTTGTAAGATTAACTTTAGTCTTTTTCTTTTTGGGGTGGATAATGCTTTGTAGTATTTCTTCAGGGATAAAAAAATTGCGCGCAATGCCGCCAAATGGATTAATAATCTCATCATAATCAATCAAACCCTTTTGGATAAGATTAGCATTCTCATCAAGTAAAGGGCGATGTTTAATCTTATCATACTCATCAAGTGAAATAAGCTCAAGCAAAGTATTCATATCGCGCAAATTCCCATCACTTGCTGCATATTCCTCTTTCAGCAGGGCAAAAAATATAATTTGCTCTTTTTGCTCCAAATGATGCTCTTTAATAAATTTAAGGATAGCAATATCTTTAGTAGTAAGCTTTAATCGCGCTTGGATAGAATCTTCTAATAACTTTAGGCGATAATTTGCACGCGAGAGCGCTTGAGAATCTGGCAAGGGAGAAAATTTCAAGCCATTCATTTTATAGAGCAAATCAATATGAGCAAATCTATCTTTTAAATACTCCAAATGGTCTTCATAAGGCGTGATTTCTGGCATTTCGACATTAAGCGAGCCATCTTCTAATAGTTTTAAAAAAGTATGAGAGAGTGTAATATTTTCGTGATAAAGCTCAAGCAAAGCCATATCGCTAAGCTTTGGAGTTTGCAAAAATGAAATTTGATTTATCCACCCTAATTCAATGAGATGGCGCACACAGGGCAAAAATGTAAGATTATGTAGCCCTTGCTTATCCGCTTGCTTGCATGGGAAAGTTTTGCTCAAAACACTATACACGACAAAGTCCATATCGCCCTCAAGCATAGTTTTTGCCATATATTGCAGGATTTTGCCCTCATCTTCGCTGCATTTGAGCAGTTTAAAAATATTATTTTGTTTTAAATGTTTGCATTGAATAAAGTTTAGATAATGCTTCATGCTTTGCTCCGTTTTGTTTTATGCGGGACTTCAAGTTCTATGCGCCTTTGACATCGCTCAATAGTGCTTAAGCGGTGGGCGATAATAAGGAGCGTTTTTTGTGCGGCGACATCATAAATAGCGTCCATAATATTAGATTCTGTTTGATTATCTAGCGCACTTGTGGCTTCATCAAGCACTAAGATTTCTGGCTCATCATAAATAGCGCGCGCTATACCAATGCGCTGCTTCTGCCCACCACTTAGCAAAATCCCGCCCTCACCTACGCGCGTATGAATGCCATTATGCTGCTCTAAAAAATCTAAAATACATGCTTTTTTGCACGCGTCTCTTACTCTTTGCTCATCAAGCACAGAGCCAAAGGCGACATTTTCTGCCACGCTGCCATCAAAGAGATAAATGCTTTGAGGGATATAGCCTATTTTTTTACGCCATGAGCGCAAGTTGTGATTAGTGATTGGCACATTATCTACAAGCAATTGCCCTTTTTGTGGCTTATAAATGCCTATGATAATATCCACAAGCGTGCTTTTACCTGCACCGCTTTCGCCTACAAATGCGACTTTTTCGCCCTTTTTAATAGTAAGTGAGAAATTGCGCAAAATGGGCTTATTTGCTGTGTAGGCAAAATCCACATTTTGCAGTGTTATGCAATCCTCAAACACGCAAGGTTCATTATCCTCATAATCTGTGTGATAAATGAGATTTTCATATACCTTTTTAACCGCATAAGCCAAATAACTCATCATATTAATGTTGTTTAAAATACGCGTTACAGCGGGTAAGATTCTATAAAGCGCCAAAGCATACATCGAAATAATAGGGATAACCGCGCTTGCGTCCTCATATCTAAATAAAATATATGCCACACAGCCTATAAGCACGCTAAAGCCAATAGTTTCTAAAATAATGCGCGGCATAGGCATTAGCGTTTGGGTGAGAATAGTGGCATTCACGCGCTTGCGGGAGATATGATTAAAAGCATCATAGACTTGCTTTTGATTGCCTTTGAGTTTGATAAATTTAAAATTGCCAAAGGTTTTGGTGAGAATCTCATTAAGCTTTGCACTCATTTCTACATCAATTTCCCCTGTATTTTTAATTTTGCTAGAGAGAAATTTAAGGATTAAAGCCACTTGTATGCCAAGCAAAAGTGTAAGGGCTAAGGTCATTTTCCAGCTTACCACCAATAAAAGCGCATACATAAGTGTGATAGTAAATAACTCTGCGGCAATTTGGAGGAGATTTTGGAGATAAAATGAAGTGTTTTGGGCTTCTGTAATAATGGCTTGACGCAGTTTATCGGTCTTTTTAGTGGTAAAATCAAGATAGCTTAACTCCACACTTTTGCAAAATAAACGATAGGCAAAAAAGTGAAATTTTCCAAAGGCAAAGCGTGAAAGCGCGTAATTATAGAGCGCATTATACACAGCGCGAAAGAGATAAAATACAAGCAGCAAGCCGCTAAAAGCATACATAAAATGCAAAGTATTTGCAAAATGCAGCTTTTCATACACCCATGCTGAACTCCAATGCGCAAAAATCATTTGAGGATTGCTCGCAAAGGTGATAAAAGGCATAATCACGCTCACGCCAATAGTTTCAATAATAGATAAAATAATTGTGGCGATAAATAGCATTAAAAGGATAACTTTATCCCTTCTAGTTGTGAGATGACGAAGCATCATAAATGTGCTTGGCAATTTGGTCTTTGACATATATTTCCTTTTGCGCAGATTATAGCAATCTCTAGCTTTTTAGCTTCTTATTTTTGAGGGCTAGCCCACCATAAGTATGGATTGATGCCATAAGGCGGGGCAGATTGCGGCATACTGATTTTATTCCAATACGCCACGCGGAAAGCTGGCAAGTTAAAATGCGGAATCGCATAAAATCCCCAAAGCAGCACTCTATCTAATGCCCTGCCAATATGAATGCGCTCCTGCTCATCATAAGCATTTACAAGCTGCGTGATTAAATCATCTACCACCCTTTGACTCACGCCCGCAAAATTCTTACTCCCGCTTGTATGCGCTACTTGAGAACTCCAATAGTAATTTTGCTCATTACCCGGAAAGAGGCTCTGCCCTAATAGCTCAATCACCATATCATATTCAAAATTCCGCACGCGGTTAATGTATTGTGAATCATCTACTTTTTTAATGCGCGCATCAATGCCAAGCTTGCGTAAATTTTTCACAAAAGGTAAGCAAATACGCTCAAAAGCATCATAAGAAATAAGGATTTCAAACACAAAAGGCTCACCACTAGGTGTATAAAGCTGCCCATTATGGATATAAAATCCAGCACTTTTAAATAAATCCCTAGCATATTTTAGATTTTCCCTCAAATCTTCTCCGCGTATCCTTTTGCCATCTGTGCGCGGGATAATGTAGCTTTGAGTAAAGATTCTAGAATCTAGCTCATCTTTATAAGGCAGCAATAGCTCTAGCTCGCGCCCTTTTGGCACATCAAAGGAGGCAAAGGGCGAATTATTAAAAATATGCTTTGTGCGCTCATACTGATTAAAAAATAAATTTTTATTACTCCATTCAAAATCAAAGGCATAAAAAATAGCCTCCCTTACTCTAATATCTGCAAAGATTTTTTTGCGCGTGTTGAAAAAAAATCCTTGAAAAGTGCTAGGGAGCTTATGCTTAAAAGTGCGTTGAATGATTTTACCCTCGCTCTTTGCCTTGCCCTCATAATCATTTGCCCACACTTTAGCGCTAGATTCTATACGATAATCATACTCCCCCGCCATAAAGGCAGTTTGCGCTACGGAGGGGTCTTTGTAGTATTCAATAATAATTTCATCAAAGTTATACACGCCCTTTTGCGTGGGGTGATTACGCGCCCAATAGTTGGGATTACGCTCATAAGTAATAGAGCGTCCTATATCGATTTTTTTAACCCTGTATGCGCCGCTGCCAATAGGCATTTGCAGCAGATTCTCACCAAATGTATTTTTACCATTTTGCATATAAATGTGTAATGGCAAAATAGGCAGCTGCCCTAAAATAAGCGGCAATTCCCTATTAGATTCTGTCTTAAAGTAAAATATCACTTCATTATCATTTAATACTTTTACATTTTTGACATCAGCATAATAGCGCTTAAATTCAATCTTGCCTTTTTCTAGCAATGTCTCAAAGCTAAAGGCTACATCTTTAGCCGTAATAGGCACTCCATCGCTAAAACGCGCTTGCGGATTAATATGAAAAATAATAAAATCTTTACCCTGCGTTATAGAATCTGCGACTAATCCATATTCACTAAAAGGCTCATCAAGGCTTTGAATAGTGAGTGTATCATACACAAGCGTGCTAAGTTCAGCAGCCACATTGCCCTTTTGTGTGAAAGGATTAAGGCTATCAAAAGTCCCAAGCGCAAAGCCTTTTAGCGTGCCACCTTTTGGGGCGTTAGGATTAGCATAATCAAAATGCGTAAAATCACTTGCATACTTTGGCTTGCCCACAATGCTTAAAGCATGCGTTTTGGCATGTAGATTCTGTAAAAGTGCGCAGAGGAGCAAAAAGACAAAATATCTATTCATCTAAAGCCATTTATACAGCACTTGTGGGAATAAACCACTTATGAAAATAAGCAGAATAAAAAATGGCAAGAAAAATTTAATATACACATACCATATATTCACTAAGCGCGGATTAAGGGTGTTATTATTACTTAATTCTTTTTTTGCCTCATCTTTAAGAACAAAGCCCACAAAGAGCAAAGTGCCAAGCGAAGTAAGCACAAACAGCACATTTCCACTAATAAAATCAAAATTATTAAAAATATTGCGTCCTTGCCACACTACATCGCGCCAAGCGCCATACGATAAAATGCAAGGTATATTCCCACAAATAAAAATAAAGCCTAGCGTGATATTAATGGCTTTTATGCGTGAGAGTTTAAATTTCTCATGCAGAGCAGTAATAATCACTTCATAAATAGGCAGCGAAGTGGTAAGCGCGGCAATAATAAGCAGTAGAAAAAACACGATAGCAAAAATATTGCCAAAATGCAGATGAGAAAATACAATGGGCAGCGTTTGAAACACAAGGCTTGGTCCTTGATTTGGACTAAGCCCAAAGCTAGAGAGTGAAGGGAAAATCATAAAGCCTGCCAAAAGTGCGATAATGGTATTAATAACAGCCGTGGCAATGGCGGTTTTTATCATATTTTCATTTTTTTGCAAATATGATGAAAGTGTAATCATCACGCCAAAGCCTAAAGATAGCGCAAAAAATACTTGCCCTAACACCTCAATAAAAAGTCTAGGCGTAATCTTGCTAAAATCAGGCAAAAGATAGAATCTCACTCCCTCCATAGCGCCGGGTAGCGTGAGATTGCGAATAACCATAATAAGCAAGCATAATAACAAAAGCGGCATAAGATATTTCATGCTAGATTCTATCCCATCAATAATGCCTTTTTTAAGAATTATCCAATTTACGCCCACAAAAATACTTGTCCAAACGCCAATCATAAGCGGATTATGCTCAATTTTGCTTTCATAAAATTGCAAAGCCAAAGGCGCGCTAATAGGCTTTGACAAATCAAGTGAGCCATTTAAAATACTGCTAATATAAGTAATCACCCAACCCCCAAGCACCATATAATATGCCATAATGCCAAATGCCCCAGCAATGCCCAAATACCCCACAATCTGCCATTTTTTGGCAATCTTTTTGCCCTCTACCTCGCCACTAAAGGCATCAATGCTATTTTTATGCGCGCGCCTGCCGATGACATTCTCCACCCACAGCACAGGCACACCCACTAAAATCATCGCTAAAATAAACACTAGCACATACGCTCCGCCACCATTTTCACCCACCAAATAAGGAAATCGCCAAGTTGCGCCAAAGCCGATAGTAGCTCCTGCTAGCGTTAAAATATAAGTGATACTCGAACTCCAAGTTTGGCGTTTAGACATTACTTCTCCTTTTTCTTTGGTGGTTTCCAAGCGATATAGATAATTTTAATACAAAGGCTAAAAATAATCCCCTCTAAAATCGCTCCTAACACAAATGAGGCATAAAGCGTATCATTTAGCTCGCCAATGCCTCTGCCCAAAGTCGCTGTGGCAATAAGAAAAGTAAGCGGCATAGAATCACTAAGCGCAAAAAGTAGCGTGGATTTAGCACTTTTAAAATATTTCCCAAATGCGATGCTTGCACTCACAATGCGCAGTAGCAGCATACCAATGATAAGATAAAGGGCATGATATAGAATCTGGATATCTGTAAAAATAGTGCTTAAATTAAGCGTTGAGCCTACATGCACAAAGAAAAATGGCACAAAAAATCCAAATCCAAAATGATGCAACTGCTCTGGCAAGTAGGTTTTGTGCTTAAAAAATGTGCTTAAAATCGTGCCGGCTAAAAATGCACCAAGCACGGCTTTAATATCTAAAAACATCATAAGCAACACAAACCCAAACAAAAGCGCAAACACAAAGCGCAAATCCTGTGAATTGCCATCATCGCGCGGCAAAAATAAAAAGCGCACTTGAGGCAGCCACCAAATAAACACCCTTGCAATCCTAAAGCCAAAAATCACAAAGAGCAAAAAGAGTATGAGCATAAGCAACTTTTGCCACAGCTGGCTGCCCACACCATGCCGCGAAGCCCCATCAATAATCACAAGCGCAGCAATGCTCACAAGCTCGCCCAATATGCCAATTTTTAGAGCTAAATCAAGCCAAGGCTGGTTTTTCCCATAATCTTTAATAAGCGCCACAATCATACCTAAGCTCATAACCGGAAAAGCCGCAATGTAAATGTAAGATAAGCCAAAGCCCCATACCACAACGCAAGTAATGCCATAAAGTGCGCAAAAATACGCCAAAGCCTGCAGCAAAAAGGTCTTGCCAAGCTTAGTAAAGGACTTCACATCTACTTCTAAGCCGCACAAAAACATTAAAAACAAAAAGCCAATTTCTGCGACAATGTGTATCTCCTCCGCTTGATTAATAAAAGGAAAAAAATGCGCCGCAATCGCACCTAAAATCATCTCAACTACCACAATAGGAATGCGAGTAATGCCACTAATTGGCGAAGCACACAAAATAAGCAATGCAAAAATACTAAAAGCACTTAAAATCTCAATAGCACTCATTTCTTAGGCTCTTTTATTATCTGTGGGATTAGTATTTGGGCTTGTGTGAGTATAGGCTTTAGAATCTAGCGCATAAGGCTCAAGCTTTAGTGCTTTAAGAATAGCGCGCGGATAGAGGTCATATTCAAGTGTGTGGATTTTAGATTCAAAACTCTCAAGAGTATCGCTAGGTAATTTTGCGACCTTTTCTTGCAAAATAATCTCCCCACTATCAAGCTCCTCATTCACCCAATGCACGCTCACGCCGCCATAGTCGCTCACGCTATTAAAGCTATCTCTAATGGCGTGCGCGCCTTTATGTTCTGGCAAAAAAGAAGGGTGGATATTAATAATTTTAAATTGCTGGATAAAAAGCGGTGTAAGAATGCGCATAAAACCGGCTAATAATACATAATCAATCTCATAGGGCTGCAAAGATTCTATCATTTGCTTATCAAAAGCCTCTCTGCTTGCAAAATCGCGATGATTTATAATAATACAGGGGATTTGCAGGCTTTGCGCGCGCGTAATGCCATAAGCGTTGGGATTATTGCATAGTGTAGTAACAATTTTAAGCCGCACTTCCTCTTTAGATTCTGTATAGAATCTATGATTGTGCAAAGATTCTATAAGGTTTTGCATATTTCCGCCATAGCCGCTAAAAAGGATTGCGCATCGCAAAGTTTTCATACACTAAGCCTATTTTATAAAAAATTGTGGGTAATCTTTTTTAAGAGATTTAATAATTTCTATCATCTCTTTTTGCCCATATGGCGCATCTTCTGGCAATTTGGCATAAAATTTATCCATTTGAAGCGAGTAGAGTTCAATAAGCTTTTGTATATGCTTTTTATCCCCGCCCGCAAAATAAAGCGCCACACTTAGCATATCAATCACCTCTAGCGCCATCTCTTCTAGGCTCATCTCTAAATTTAGCTCTTCACTCACATTCTCATCAATACTCATACCATCTCCTTATATTTATTAAAAATATACTCCACTTGCGTTTTTATATCTCCATAAGCAAAGCTCTCCTTAAAGCCATCAATCTTCCCTCCGCTGGCATTCTTATGCCCTCCGCCATTAAATAATGCCTTGCTCATCGCGCTCACATCACAATTGCCATTTGCCCTTAAACTCACATTCCCGCGCGAATTGACATCAAGATAAAAATCGTATTCAGGATTGCGCCGCAAAAACAAATTAGCAAGCACGCTAATCCCGCCCATTGAGTAGCTTAAGAAGCCCTTTTTACCATTATACATAACCGTGCAACTCTCTTTTTTGGCGCTAAGCAGCCTTACTTGCGCATTTGACATAATGCTATCCATAGTTTGCGTTTGTGGATTACCCCCAAGCGCTTTCTTTTTAATCTCATACAGCGCGTTATCAAAGGCAACTTCACCTTGAGGAGATTCTAAAAAATCCTTAGCAGATTCTATAAGAGCAAATTTATACAATCTGTGCTCCTCATCAAACATAAAGCGATTAAGCTCGTGGCTTGCGCTAATCATACCCATAGCCACCTTGCCAAAATCAAACTTATAGCCATCTTCTAGCCAAATATCCACAGAATTAATCATCGCGCTCAAATTCCTAATCCACTCTAGGCGTGTGGGGTCTATTATCTTATAGCGCGCACTTAGCGTATCAAAAGTAATTTTGCTCGCACAACGCGTAGCATCTAAATGATACCACTCATATTTATCTGCGCACTCCTGCCCGCTAATATGATGGTCTAAGAGTAAAAGCTCTATATCAATGCCTGAAATTTTTAGCTCGCTCACGCGCTCATTTAGGTAATTTGCCTCGCTTAATGTAAGATTTAAATCTGTGATGAGAACTAAAAATTTATTATGAGAATCTGAAGCTCGTTTGTGATTTTTAAGCGATTTGCCGAACTTAGCGGCTAAAAGCTCTTCTGGGGATTGCAGTGGCAAATGCGCTATAGTATCAAGGATAATATTAAGCCGCACAAGCACTTCCTTGCCATAATTAGCATTATAGAATCTAATATGAGAAAAAAACTCTTTGGCAATAAATTGGCAGCCATATCCATCTAAATCTGTGTGCGAGAGATGAAAAACTTGCATTTGTTTCCTTAAAAATCGATATTAAGCGTGCCGACAACCTCAAAATTAGTGTGTGGGTCGATTTCGGCATTGCTAAGAATGGTGATAGTCATTCTAAAAGGCTCAAGGAGCTTAACAAGCGGCTTGCGGATTCTATAATCCACAAGCAAAACTGGCATAATATTTTTTTGCTTTAATTTCATATCCTCTTCTTGTATAGAATCTATGAGCTTTTGCACCTCATTAGAGTGCAGCACAAAGTTTTTGCCCCCGGGCTGCTCTTTTAGCCTATCCATAAGATACTGCTCTGTAGCAAGAGAGAGTGTGAAAAGCTTTAAATTCCCATCTTCTGCTTTAAAAATATCTGTAATAGTGCGTGCCAAACGCGAGCGCACCTGCTCTACAATCGCATCTGTATCATCTTGTAAAATAGGGTAAGTATCTGTAATGCTCTCTAAAATTGTAGGCATATCTTTAATAGGAATTTTCTCATGGAGTAATTCACGCAATACGCGCAATATAATGCC
Organism: Helicobacter jaachi; assembly: GCF_000763135.2. Lineage (NCBI taxonomy): Bacteria > Pseudomonadati > Campylobacterota > Epsilonproteobacteria > Campylobacterales > Helicobacteraceae > Helicobacter > Helicobacter jaachi. The sequence continues at coordinate 72,558 of NZ_JRPR02000006.1, forward strand.
CATAGGGATTTTTGATGCCTCGCCCACAACCACAGGATAATCTTTTGCATGCCTATCAAGCAGCACTTTGACTTCATCTTTAGTGATAAACTCTTCAGCATAAGTCTTAATAAGCTCTGTCATATGCGTGGTGATGATAGTTGAAGGGTCGATGATATGATAACCACGAATGATAGCCTCCTCCTTATCCTTTGGCTCAATCCACAGCGCATCAAGCCCAAAAGCTGGCTCTTTTGTTGGGATTCCATCAATTGCTTGCCCTACCATGCCTGTGTCCATTGCCAAAAATTTATCAGGCAGCACACTTCCTTCACCGATTTTCACGCCCTTTAGCAATACCTCATAATTAGTAGGCTGCAAATTAAGATTATCTTTGATGCGGATTTGAGGGATTAAAAAGCCATAATCTGTGGCAATTTTCTTACGCATAGCGCGGATTCTCTCTAACAAATCACCATTTTGCTTTACATCAGCTAGACGAATGAGCTGATAGCCCAAATAAATCTCCAAAGTCTCGACCTTTAAGGCTTCATTGATGATAGCCTCCTCCTCTTTTTTTATCTCCTCTTCACTTTTTTGCGCCCTTTGTGCTTTGTGTTGGGATATATCAATATCTTGCTCAGCTTGAGTGGGGGCTTTTTGCGTATTTGGCGGAGCTTTTTTGCGAATATATTTTTCCACAAGTGAAAAAAGACTGCTCATATCCTCACGACTAGTAAGCCACGCCACCACAAGAAAAAATAATCCCACAAAACCCAGCGAAATAGGCAAGCCCGGCACAAGCGCAAACAAAACAAGAATAAAGCCAACTATGCTTAGAATCTTGGCATTACTCGTAATTTGCGTAATAATATCGCCCGCAAAGTTAGTTTGCGAGCTTTTTGCCGCGCGTGTGGTGATAATACCTGTGGCGGTCGCGACAATAAGCGCTGGAATTTGCCCAACAAGCCCATCGCCAATGGTAAGAATAGTAAAAGTTTCCGCACTTTGCTTCACGCTCATACCATGCTGAAACACGCCAATCAAAAACCCGCCGATGATATTTACAATGGTGATAATGATAGAGGCAATCGCATCGCCTTTGACAAATTTACTCGCTCCGTCCATTGTGCCATAAAAATCTGCTTCTTGAGCGAGTGCATCACGGCGCTTTTGGGCTTCCTCCTGCCCGATGAGCCCAGCATTTAAATCCGCATCAATAGCCATTTGTTTGCCCGGCATTGCGTCAAGCGTAAATCTCGCACGCACCTCTGTTACGCGCGTAGAACCATTTGTGATTACAATGAGATTAACTATCACCAAAATGGTAAAAACAATAATCCCAATAATATAATTCCCCCCCACAACAAACTGCCCAAATGCCGCTACAATGCTGCTTACAGATTCTGCACCATTATGCCCCTCACTCAAAATCATACGCGTGGTAGCGACATTAAGAGCCAAACGATAAAGTGTAACAATAAGCAAAATCGTAGGAAATGCCGAAAATTCAGTTGCTTTATCCACATAAAGTGTAATGAGAATAATAAGAATGGATAATGCAATGGAGATGCTTAGCAAAAAATCCAGCATTGCGCTTGGTAGCGGCACGATAATAATGCCCATAATAAGCACAATGAATAGCACTACAATAAGCTCTTTGCTTCTTGAGAGGCTTTTAAAAAATGGTAAAGTTTGGTCTAAAATTTTTGTCGCATTAAATGTCAATTTTTATCCTGCTTTGCATTGAAATGATGTGGCATTGTAACAAGATTTTTTAAATTTCATAAGTGGCTAGACTTTGGCTTGCTGTGGGCAAAACGCAAATTCAAACCTAGCGCATAATTGATTATTTTATGGTTTTTTGATACAATTTTGCCACTGCGTCCGTAGCTCAATTGGATAGAGCATCAGACTTCGGATCTGAGGGTTAGGGGTTCGACTCCCTTCGGGCGTGCCACTCTCCTAAATCTAATCTCCAAATTTTTAATCGTGATTTTTAATCTAATGAGAAAAGTTTTTGATTCTTAAGAGTATTGAAATTCAAGTAATCATCTGCTAATACAAAGATTCTTTTTTAGAATCTACTCCTATTCAATAGTGTCATGGCAGATTCTAGTAAGTAAGTGCCTTGAAACTTTTATAAAATTTCTTTTGAAAACTTCCAAGAAAATGCATTCTCTTTAATTAAGATTCATAGTATTTGCTTCATAATTTTCCTCAAATTCAGTATTTGAAAAATAAAAGGAATTTTTTGGATAATGGTGTTGTATTTAGAATTCATTTCAATCCTTTCTTATTAATTTTGGTTGCTAGACAATTTTATAATAAGGAAATAAAACATTTTCTGCATATTCTATCACAAGTATATGCCCTATTGATATATCCTAAATGATAAAATTTATTTTGATTAAAATCTGCATTGTATATGTTTTCAGGCTTAAGATTTTGCGGAGTTTTATCAAATATTTTCTTTGCAATATTCTTTAATTTCTCATTATTAAGCACTGCCTTTGAAAAGCCAAAATAAACAGGCTTGTCATTAAAATAAGATTCTATATTTTGACTAAAAGCTAATGTTTCATCGTATTTATCAATATCTTTTATAGCCGCTTCTAAGTTAGCATTTCTTACATTAAAGCAATTAAAAAGTTGTATTATACCATTTAAGATTTGCTTGTCTTTGTGCGTATAAAAACCGCTAAAAAGTTTCTCTACATAGCCCATTGTTGAATCTGCTTTAAACTCATACCACTCATTTGGATTAAACTGCGTATTTTTTCTATATTTATCCCAAAATTTTTTTGTTGTATTTTCTGCCTTATTTATAGGAGCAGCACTACCCGGATTTGCCAAAACAATATTGCCTAGCAAATCCCAGCTATCGCCAAATTGTAGCAGTGTATCAAGCCTATATTCAAAGCCATTTTTTTCAATAAACCTTGCAAAAACTCTCATAATCTCACTCCCACTCAATAGTACCGGGGGGTTTTGAAGTGATGTCATACACTACGCGGTTAATGCCCTTAACTTCGTTAATTATGCGGTTGCTAACAGATTCTAAAAACTCAAAAGGCAAATGCGAAAAACTCGCACTCATGCCATCGCTCGCATTCACGGCACGCAGGGCAATCGTGTTGTCATAAGTGCGATTATCGCCCATCACGCCGACACTTCGCACATTCAAAAGCACGCAAAAGCCCTGCCACACGCTATCATACAGCCCCGCCTCGCACAAAGATTCTATAAATATAGAATCCGCTTTTCTTAATATCGATAAAGAAGCCGCATTCACCTCGCCCATTATGCGTATCGCAAGTCCTGGTCCTGGGAATGGGTGACGCATTAGCATGGCTTCTGGCATGCCTAGTTCGCGCCCTAACTGGCGCACTTCATCTTTGAATAACTCGCGCAGCGGCTCGATTAATTCAAACCGCATCCATTCAGGCAGTCCGCCGACATTATGATGGCTTTTTATCGTTTTGCTTGGACCCTTTACGCTCACAGATTCTATCACATCTGGGTAGAGTGTGCCTTGTGCTAAAAACTTGATTTCGCCTTTGCTGTTATGGCGTTTGGCTTCTGCCTCGAAGACTTCTATGAATGTCTCGCCGATGATTTTGCGCTTTGTCTCTGGCTCAGTCACGCCCTTTAGTTTTTGCAAGAAAATATCGCTTGCATTCACGCTAATTAGCGGCACTTTTAAGTTGTCTTTAAACATTTTTTCTACCGCCTCTTTTTCGCCCGCTCTTAAAAGCCCGGTATCGACAAACACGGGGATTAACGCGTCTCCTATGGCTTTATAAAGAAGTGTCGCCACCACACTTGAATCTACCCCGCCACTTACCGCACACAGCACTTTCTGCGTTGCCTCTTTTGCAAGTATGGGTTTGTCGCTTTGCGACTGCACGTCGCTTTTGCGGGAGTCTGCGGTGGCGGCTCGGTCATTTATGTTTAATAAACTCCCGTCGCCGCCACCTTGACAACCCACAAAATCGCCTAAAGATGCTTCCGCAGCGATAATCTTAGAATCTACTCCTAGCACTTTTTCTCTAAGCCGTGCAATCTCGTGCGTAGCAAAATTTTTCATATTCCAGCTAGTATCGCACCTGCAAATATCCACCGCAAAATTCTTTAGAATCTGCGTCCCGCACGCACTATGGGCGACCTCAGGGTGAAACTGCAGCGCGTAAATCTTGCGATTTAAATCCGCAATGACGCAATAATGCGTATTCTCACTACTTGCAAGCTCCACAAAGCCCTGTGGCAAACTCTCCACCTTATCAGCATGACTCATCCATACCACAGAATCTTGCGGCACTCCCTTAAACAACGCAAAGGGCTTGTCTTTTTGCAAGGCTTTAGAATCTTGTTTAGATTCTATAGATTCCAAAATATGCAGCCTTGCCTTACCAAACTCCTGCTTCCTGCTACGAGCCACGCGCCCACCAAAAAAATGCGCAATATACTGCATACCATAGCAAATCCCTAGCACTGGCACGCCAAGTGAAAAAATCGCGCTATCTGGCTTATATGCGCCCTTTTCATACACACTAGCAGGTCCGCCGCTAAGAATAAGACCGCGCGGATTTCTCGCCTTTATAGAATCTAAACTCTCAAAATACGGCACAATCTCAGTATAAACGCCCACCTCACGCAAACGCCTAGCAATCAACTGCGTCACCTGCGACCCAAAATCCAGCACCAAAATCTGCACATTATTCATTTTTTTCCTTTTCTTATGTAAATTGTTAGGCTTAATGACTTAGAATAGAGCCAAATACGCTAGCCCAAAAGGATATGTATGAAACAAACAAGAAAGCACTATAATACTATGCCTCCGCTTAATGCACAAGAAAGCGAAGTAATTTTGCACAAAGGCACAGAAGCTCCTTTTAGCGGAATTTATACCAACCACTTTGAGTGTGGTATTTATGCTTGTCGGCAGTGCGGTGTGCCGCTGTATGACCATACCGCTAAGTTTCCCTCGCATTGCGGTTGGGCGAGCTTTGATGATGAGATAGATGGTGCAGTTACGCGCCTTAGGGATAAAGATGGTGTGAGAACAGAAATAGTCTGCGCAAATTGTGGAGGGCATTTGGGGCATGTCTTCGAGGGTGAGGGTTTCACGCCCAAAAACACGCGCCATTGCGTGAATTCACTCTCTATTCACTTCACTCCGCATGAACAAACTTTATAGAATCTACCTCCGTGCAAGTGCGGACATTATAGAATCTAACCTCAAAAAATAAGTTGATAGATGCTTAAAGCAGCTATAACTTTATACTTTGAGGGCTAATGTGAGCTTTGCTTACATTTGTAAGATGCGCGCGGCTTTTTATAAAAAGCAACAGCGCGGAAATTATAGAATCTAAGATAGCGCCTTTGTGTTGCAAACCTTGCAATGTCCTTGCTATCAGCATTTTGAACTTCCTGCGCCGTATTTTGCTTCAAGCGCTTGGGCAAAAAACTCTTTTTGCGTTTTGGGAGGCGTGTTAGGGTGGTGAATGCGCATATGCTCAAGGTATTTATCATAGCTTGGCATACCCACTAAAAGGTGTAAAACCCTATCACTCCGCCTGTATAGGCTTTTGATTTTAGCCCACCATCGCCGCCATAATCGGCTTGCTGCTTCTTTTTTCATCACACTGCCTTAGAGGTTAGATTCTATAAATGTAGCCTATTTTATTTAACTTTTTGCTTTGCCGCGCATAAGTGCCAAAAATCTTAAAAATAAATCCATAAGCTAAAATATACTGCGCATAAAGTAGAATTGCGACTTTGCAAATTAAGGAATAGGATTAAAGATGGATATTGTAAGTTTAGTGCTGCTTGCCTGTGCGCTAGGTATGGATGCATTTGCTGTAGCGATATGCAAAGGCTTAAGTGTTAAACAAATTAAAATCAAGCACTACTTTATCGTGGCTGCTTATTTTGGCGGATTTCAGGCACTTATGCCGCTTATTGGCTATATGCTGGGTGCTGTGCTTACTGCTTATGTGCAGTTGTATAGTCATTATGTCGCATTTGCACTCATCGTGTTTATTGGACTAAAGATGATAAAAGATTCTTTTAATACTAGCTACGCGCTAGAGGCTAATCCCTTTAGTGTGGGCAATATGCTCCCACTAGCTATTGCTACGAGCATTGATGCGCTAGCAGCAGGCTTTAGCTTGGCTTTATTAAATAATCACCTCATCTTAAGCGTGCTTGTGATTGGTATAATTACAGCCCTGCTCTCAATGCTGGGACTAAGAATTGGCAGGATAAAAAAGCTAGGTGAGTGGTTTGGGAATAAGGCTTCGTTTGTAGGCGGCATAGTGCTTATTCTTATTAGTGCAAAAATTTTATTTGAGCATTTATAAACTAAGCGCGCTAAGCCTAAAGCCTTACTATTTCACTCAAGACCGATTTTTATTTCATCTTTGCCTTGTGTAATAATGTGCGTATATTGCTTATAAATCTCTTTGTAGCTAGGCAAAATGCTATCATTTAGCTCATCAAAAAACATCAATTTAAAGTCCCTGTAGCGCGCATTATGATAAGTATAGATAAGCTCTGCACGCGGATTTAGTAGCTTAATGCTCCCATCATCTTGCCTTATAATATCCACACTGCCTAGCATACCTGTGCGCTTATGCGTGCCTTTCTGCCCTGAAATAAGGTTTCCTAACGAATAAAATACTAAAGTATCTCCTACCCACTCCACAGGCTGGATAACATGAGGGTGCGTGCCAATCACTAAATCCACGCCCAAACTCGCTAATAACGCGGCTAAGTCCCTTTGCTCTTTAGAGGGTGTAAAATCATATTCAATCCCCCAATGCATCGATACGATGAGCAAATCCACCTTAGAGCGTATGCGCTTAATATCATTTTTTAACATTTTAGTATTATAGACATTCACCAAATATTCTTTCCCCTTAGGCAAAGCAATACCATTTGTGCCATAAGTATAGGCAAGGAGGGCGTATTTTATGCCATTTTTTTCCAAAATCTTCACTTCATTGCGCGCACTAAAGGACTCATAGCTCCCAGCAGTTAGCACATCTTTATCTCTCCAGTATGCCAAAGAGGCTAGCACAGCTTTCTCTCCTCTATCAAGTGTGTGATTATTGGCTAGCGAGATGAGATTAAAGCCTAGTTGTAGCATATTATCCCCAAATTCTTGAGGAGAATTAAAATTAGGATATGTGCTTAAACCAAGCGCGCTACCGCCCAAAATCGTCTCCTGATTGTAAAAGGCTAAATCATATTGTTTGACTATCTTAAGCGCGCCAAGCATGGAGCTAAAATCATAGCTCCCATCAATTTGTTTAGCATCTTCATACACAGAATTATGCAGCAGCGCATCACCAGCCATAATAAGCCTTAAGTGTTGAGAATCTGCGCAGAGTAGCCCACAGATGACACACCATACTATAAATATTTTTTTCATTTTTGTCCTTTTATGCTTTATATGTGCTTTGTATGCGGGGTAGGCGCGCAAATGGTGGCTACAGATTCTAAAAGCGCTTGAAGCTTATGCTTATCCTTTTTGCCTGCACTGCTTTCAATGCCAGAATTAATATCAAGCATAGCGGGGCAAAGTGCTAAAAAATCTTTGATATTTTTCTCATTTATACCCCCAGCAATGCATAAATAGCGCTCTTTAAGCTTGCTTAATACATCAAATTGAATGCTTTTCCCACTCCCTCCACCTTGCGCACTTTGAGAATCTACAAGGCAAAATGCCCCCTCATAATGTGGATTAAAATCCTCCAAAGTAGCAATATTTTGCACCCCATAAAAGCAAAAAAGTGCCTCTTTTAGACAAATATTAGCAAATTGAGCCGGCTCTAATTTACTCAATCCATGCAGCTGAATGCCATGAATAAAGCCCTGCTGATACAGCGCCTTTGCTTCATTAAGCGAATGTTTATCATTCACTACAGCCACGCATAAAATATGCGGATAGCACTTTTTTAGCGCCTTTGCAATGTCCTTAATATGTCTAGATTCTATAAATCTAGGACTTTGTTTCACTAAAATAAAACCTAGCATATCCACACCCCCACCAATGCTTTCTCCCGCCACACAAAGTGCATCATCAAGATTGGTGATACCACAAATTTTAATAAGAGGTTTATAGGGCTTATGCGCGCAAGCCTCCCTTTGTTTCCATAGGGCAAAAATATACTGATAAAAAGATGGTTTTTGCGCTTTACCGAGCCTTAGGGCAGATTTTAGCGCTTGAATGGCAGATGTTGGATTTTCATGCGCGACTAGATAACTCCCACACAGCAAGCCATCAAAATCAAATGAGCCTACCATGAAAGCAGATGAGGGCGAGTGAATGCCAGATTCAAAAATCACTTTGCTATGCGGCAGGGCTTTCCTTAGCGTGCAGGCGGTGATAATATCAATCTCAAAAGTGTGCAAACTACGCGCATTAACGCCCACGAGCAAGGGCTTAAGCGGGGCTATAAAATCAATTTCATCTTGCGTATGCACCTCAACAAGCGGCGTAATGCCATATTTCAAGCATTCATCATAAATTGCCTTAAAATCCCTAAAGCCATTTTTTTCATCAATAAACATCGCCACAATTAAAAGCAACATATCCGCTCCTGCACGATAGCTCACTCCCACTTCTTGCTTATACTGAATAAAATCTTTGCGCAAAATGCAGGCGTTAGGATAAGCATTTTTAACCGCCATTAAATCTGCTAAAGAACCCTTAAAGTGCGCCTCCTCACACAAAACAGAAATAGCACTAGCCCCGCCATTAAGATATGCTCCTGCTAACGCACAAGGTGCATTAATCTCGCCTATATGGGCATTTGATGGAGAGGCGCGCTTAATTTCGGCAATCAAAAATATATCATCAAAATGTGGTGTAATGAGCGGGTGGATTCTATCTTTTGGAATATCAAAACCTAAATCAAAGCCTTTTTGGGCTATTTCTTGGGCTTTTTTCTGTGTGATTTGAGCCAAAATCTCTACCATAAAACTCCTTTTAGAATTGATACATAAAACTAAGATTACCAGAAATAGTGCTAAAATTTAATGAAGAGCGCGCATACAAACCATAAATAGAGACATACAAATTACCATACAAAGGCACAGAGCCGCCCACATAAAGCGTATAACTAAGCACATTGTCATAATCATAGCTTAATGGCTGCCCATTTAGAGACACTTTCATACTTTGTGGCTTTAAGAGGGCGTGAGCTATCTCAAAGCCGCTAAATAAAGCATAATTTTTCACATAATACTTGCCCTGCGCGCCAAAAGCGATATTAAGCATATTTGCCCTATAGGCGTCTGCAGCTATACTCAATACATCTGTGCTATTTTCATGAAACGCCCCTTGCGCCATAAGATTATACTGCAAGCCTACATATGGCGTAATATACAAACTATGAGCTAAACTAAGCGGCAAGCCCATTTGCGCCTTTAAACCAAATTCCTGATAGCCAAACTGCGCATTGGCAGATATACTATTAAATTGCGCGCTTTCATTAGTGGCAAAAAGGCTTGTAGTGCGCTTTGTATGGTGCGTGCTATAAGCATAATGTCCCATAAACATAAGCTTAAAATATGATAAATTAAATGTATTAGACAAGCCCACAAGCATATTGGAGCCTTGCTTTTCCATTATAGAGTCTGCTTGATTTGAAAGCCCATAAGCTGCAAAACCACTTAAAAAATGCGCTCCTATATACTTGCTAAAGCCTAGTTGCGCGCCATAAAGTGTGCCTTTAGCATTATTGGCGCGCTCATTTGAAAAAAGCGGGGTGATTGATAGATTGTCTTGCTTTGGCTGCGTGTGCAGCTGCGTGGTAATATTTGTAAGCAGATTCCATGTGCTAATGGGCGCATTAAGGCTTAAAGCACGCACATTATTATTTATTTCTCCAAGCGTTTGGCTAAGGTAAGCACTATTTCCATAAGTGTAGATTCTGCCATTAAGCCCAGAATCTAGCGCATTAAGAATAGCGGATTCATTACCACTAAGCCCAGCGCTAAAGGCATCTATGGCTGCTTGATTTTTTCTTAGCGTAATAGCATTAGCATTTTGGGTAGTGTGGATAAAATCATTATGCGCAATGCTTAAAGTTTGATTGCCACTAATTGTGCCTGTAACAAGCGTGTAGGTGCCTAAATCTGCTCCGGCAATATCAACTATAATCGCTCCAGCGTTGTTAGTAAGATTCCCCACAAGTTGCCCCATTTTGCCATTACGCGCGCCAAATCTAAGTGTAGAGCCAACATTATTTGTAACTCCACCTGTAACCTCTAGCGTGCCGCCATAGATTCTAATCTCTGCATTTTGCGCATTAAATATACTGCCATCTTGCATCATATCTCCGCCATGTGTAGAGATAAGCCTGCCATTAATACTAACCTTCCCACCATTAATGACCAAATTCCCACCGCCGCCAAATCCGGGGTCAAATACGCACAAAGCAATGAGACATTTTTCCACATCTGCCTGTCCGCCGTTATAAAAATCACCATTAATGGTGCTAGTGCCGCTATTATTTTCAAAAGTTGATGTACTATTATTCCCATAGCCGCCTAAATTGCTACCGATATTTTGCACCTTGCCTGTGAATGTGATTTCACCGCCATTATTTTGAATGGCATTTTGGATTCTAATCACTTTAGATTCTATATTGAGCTTAGAATCTTGCTCCAAAGTCGTAGTGCCATTATGTATAAAAAAAAGTGAATTGCTAAAAGTCGCGCTTGCATTTTGCGCAAGATATAGCCTTGTATTATCACTAAAGTGTATTTTAGAATCTCCCCCATAATCCGTAGTCTGTGCATTGATAGTATTACCACTTGAGATAATACTCAAACTCGCTCCACTGCCTACATTGATAGCATTTCTTTCAATGCTTAAAGTATGCACGCCTATAAGCGCTGCTTGAATATTAGAGCCAATATTTAATCCACCTGAATACCAAGTAGTTGTGCTATCTTGCACTTGGAGTTGATATTGCGAACCTTGCGTGCCGCTAATATTAAGATTAGGATTGCGCCCATAACCTATAGTTGTGGCTTGCCCATTGCCGCGACTTGAAGTGATAGTATCACTTCTTTGCCCACCATTTAGCGTAATATTTGTCGGCAGATTAGTATCTTGATAATCTATCGCGCATAGATTCTGTAATAGGACAAAAAGAGGGAGTGTTTTTATAAAGTTTCTTGTTAAAAATGGCATTAGCCTATCCTTTCCTTGACTTTAAGGAGAGGATAGCCAGCTGCCTTAAAGCTGTGGTTTTGGTGTTTTTGCAGTTGAAATAGGTAGCTGTGGATAGGTGATTTGTGGCTTTTCCCCAGTAAGAGAGTGCAAAAATGCCTCAATACTCTTTGCCTCTTTATCAGTAATGCTAATACCAAGCTGCACGCTACCCATTTCTTTAATCGCTTCTGTGAGTGTCCAAATCGCGCCATTATGAAAATATGGAGCAGTCTCCGCGACATTTCGCAATGTTGGCGTTTTTACCATACCATTTTCATCGCCCTTAAAATCACCCACATTAGCAAACTTATATTTGCCTGCCACTTCAAAAGCCTGCATGCTACCACCTAGATTCACTCCATTATGGCAAGCTGTGCAGCCTTTATCAATAAAAAGCTTTAATCCCGCTTGTTCCTCCTTACTCAAAGCCTTTGTATCACCTTCTAAAAATCTATCAAATCTTGAAGGAGTAATCAAAGTCCGCTCAAAGTTGGCGATTGCATCGGCGATGTTATCAAAATTTACGCCACTTTTTCCATAAATATTCTTAAACTCTTTAACATATTCAGGCAAAGAGGCAATTTTCTCTACTGCCAGTTTAGCAGGTGTCGCCATTTCTGGTTCTGCCTCGATAGGACCTTTGGCTTGGTCAGCAAGTGTGCCTGCTCGACCATCCCAAAACTGCGTAGTGTTTAATATAGCATTATACACACTTGGTGAATTGAGATGATGGGGGTTAATCGCCCATCTGTGTCCGATAGCTGCGGAGATTCCATCTACGCCGCCTAAGCCCAAATTATGACAAGTATTACAACTAATAATGCCACTTTTTGAAAGTCTTGGCTCAAAATATAGCTTCTTGCCTAGCTCTGCCTTTGCTTGCGTGAATTTGCTTGCTTTTATGCCATTTTCTTTGAGCAAATTATCAACTTCTGCTTGATTTTTAGGCAATGCCCTTAAATTCGCTTCTTTTGCTTCATCAATAAGCGAGCTAGCCGCATTAAGCGCACTCAAAGATAGCCCACAAACAATAACTGCTGATGTAATGAAAGTAATGCCTTTCATCTTTTCCTCCTTATTTGGTTTAAATGCGTATTTATTCTATTAGTAAAATTATTAAGACAAAATAAATATTTTTTAATAATTATTATTTTTTAATATAAATGTGAGTAATTTACAATAAATCATTCTCGGTATATCATCACGCATTCAAAAATCTTTAAATAAGTGCAAAAGGTTACTTTATTTCTTATTACCACGCAAAATTCCTAAATCTTTGCCTTAGCATCAAAGCTTTAAGTTTGAAATGTTTAGACTAGATATTGCAACAATCTCATTTGTGTAAAGGAGCATTTATGAATAAAATCTTAAGTATAGGATTGTGGGCAGTTGTAGCACTCATTGGTGCTTGGTGCTTTGGCGTGCTAGCCCTGCATACGGGTGAACGCATTTCAGCCGTGTGGATTGTGGTTGCCGCAGTGTGTATTTATACAATAGCCTATCGCTATTACTCAAAATATATCGCTACTAAAGTGCTAGCCCTTGATGATAATCGTGCCACGCCTGCTGTAGTGAATAATGATGGACGAGATTTTGTGCCAACAAACAAAATCGTGCTTTTTGGACATCATTTTGCCGCTATTGCTGGAGCTGGACCACTAGTAGGACCAATCCTAGCCGCACAAATGGGATATTTACCAAGTATGATTTGGATTGTCGTAGGCGTAGTGCTAGCTGGTGCTGTGCATGATTTTACTGTGCTTTTTATCTCTATGCGCAGAAATGGCAAATCTTTGGGCGAAATCATTAAGCTAGAATTAGGCAAAGGTGTAGGAAGTATCGCTATGTTAGGGATTTTAGGCATTATGATGCTCATCATTGCTATTCTAGCGCTTGTGGTTGTAAATGCCCTTGCAGAATCTCCCTGGGGACTTTTCACTATCGCTATGACTATTCCTATTGCCATTTATATGGGACTTCATATGCGCTTTTTTCGCCCGGGGAAAATTGGCGAGGCAAGCATCATAGGCTTTGTCTTGCTGCTTTTAGCGCTATATTATGGGCGAGATGTAGCTGCACACCCACAACTTGCGGCACTTTTTACATTTTCTCCTGTTACACTCACTTATGTAATGATTATTTATGGCTTTATTGCAGCTATTTTACCTGTATGGTTTCTGCTTGCGCCACGCGATTATTTAAGCACATTTTTAAAAATTGGCGTTATCGTGCTTATGGCTGGAGGCATTTTAGTAGTTGCGCCTGATATTCAATTCCCTAGCACTACAAAATTTGTCGATGGCACAGGACCTGTATTTAGTGGGCAGCTTTTTCCATTTTTATTTATCACCATTGCTTGTGGAGCCATTAGCGGATTCCATGCGCTTATTTCAACGGGCACAACGCCTAAAATGCTTGAAAAAGAATCTCATGCAAGAATGGTAGGCTATGGCTCAATGGTTATGGAATCTGCCGTAGCAGTTATGGCTCTTGTGGCAGCCGTCATTCTCACACCGGGCTTATATTTTGCCATCAATGTAGCTCCCGCAACACTTGACACACAAAATATTAGTGACATAGCAGAAGCAGCAAGCGTTGCTGCGCAAACCATTAGTAATTGGGGATTTGTCATCACGCCTGAGCAGATTCTAAACACCGCTCAAGAAATTGGTGAGAAAAATATCCTTAGCAAAGTGGGCGGCGCACCTACATTTGCGATAGGCTTGGCAACTATCATTTCTCAAGTGCCACTTTTTAATCAAGGCTCTATGGCATTTTGGTATCACTTTGCTATTTTATTTGAAGCTTTATTTATCCTCACCGCTGTAGATGCTGGCACACGCGCTGGGCGATTTATGGTGCAAGATGTGCTTGGCAATGTGTATAAGCCTATCGGCAACATTCATTCTATGTTTTGGGGGATTGTCGCTACCCTTATTTGCGTGGCTGGCTGGGGATATATCCTCTATCAGGGCGTAACAGACCCACAAGGCGGTGTAAAATCGCTTTGGACACTCTTTGGCGTTTCAAATCAAATGCTAGCGGGTATGGCTCTACTCACAGTTATTGCTGTGCTTTTCAAAATGGGCAAGGCAAAGCAAGCATGGGTGGCTATTCTCCCTGCGGTTTGGGTGCTTGTAAGCACACTCTATGCGGGAATCTTAAAACTCTTGCCCGCCAATGGTGAAAAAGTGCATGATTCTGTAAGCCACATAGCATTATGGCAAATCAACTCACAAAAGGCTGCAGCAGCACTACAAGAAGCCCAAAATACCATAGATACGCAAGCGGCTGCAGATTTAATAGCAAGCGCGGCAAAATTCTCAACCATCGCTCATAATAATCTCATTAACGCGCTGCTTTGCGCTTTATTTATGGTGGTTACCTGCCTTGTGCTTATTCAGTGTGTGAAAATCTGCATAGCCTGCGTGCGAGGTGAAAAGCTCCCATTAGCCGAAACACCCTACAAAAAGGTAGCCGATTACAATACTACATTGAGGTAGTGCTCGAAAGTAACGACCTGCTAGATTCTATAAATACCACGCTGTTGCTTTTTAAAAAAGTGGCGTGGTCTTATTGGTCAGAGCATGCGGTCGTTGGCTTTTCTACCATCGCCTTTGCCGCATGGTCTTGCTTACAGAATCTACTTTAGCACAGCATTTACGCGCTGCACGCTATCACCATGTGCCAAACTTAGGCGCACAATGCTATCTTTGAGGGCTTTAAGCGAATGAGGGATGTTCGCCTCAAGACTAATCATATCTAGGGCTTTAAGCTCAAAAATCTCTTTCTCAACTTCAAAATGAATATATCCGCTTAACACCTGCACGCTAATGGCAAATGGAGCTTTATGCTTTTTCATCTCCCCGCCCTCACCCATAGCGATTTGGATTTCTTTGCTTGCGTTATTTTGAGCTAGGACATTTACTTTTACTTCGCCCTTTATGAGTTCAGCCTCGCTCCAATGCGTAACCTGTGCTATCATCATTAATCCTTTCAAATAAATTTCACGCACTTATAGCACATTTGCACATAACAAAACTTAGCAAGCGTTAAGATTTTACAGAATCTGCTCTTGCAAAAATTCACAAAAATAGCACTGCCCTATTTAAACAAACCTCTTAGTCGTTTTTTGCCAAATTCCACGCCGGGCTGGTCATAAGTATTCACATCAAATAACGCGCCCACGCAAGAAGTGAGCAGCTCATAATACGCTATAAGCGTGCCAACGCTCTCTTCACATAAACGCTCCACCTCGATGCAATCTACCAAAATTCCCTCATGCTCTAGCGTCTGCATAGTTGCAATGCGCTGATTGTCAAGCAATGTGGCAAAGCTTATGCCATTGACAAAATTTGTAGTCTCTAAAAACGCAAGCTGCATATCTGGGATAATAGGCTTAGGATTACACGCAGGATTGAGACTTAGAAAAGTTACACTTTTATCCTGCATACCCTGCACGATGAGTTGCAAAAATGAATGCTGGTCAATGCTGCCAATAAGCCCAATAGGACTTAAGCCCACTCTTTTGCCTTGTGCATTAATTTTCCCCAAACTCTCGCCCCACAACTGCACATACCACGCATTAAAATGCGTAAAAATACTTGAGTATGAAAATAGCACATTCATGGGAATTTGCTCATAGTGCTTAGCATAAGTTATGGCTTTATGCAAAATATGTGCTTCTTTTTGCTCAAAAAATCGGCGCATAATGCCCGCCGCACCGCGCAAAATCGCCTCCACATCAAAGCCCAAAATAGCCAAAGGCACAATCCCCACAGCGCTAAGCACGGAAAATCGCCCTCCCACATTTGATGCGATATTTATATAGTGTATAGATTCTGTGCGCGCCCACTGCTCAAGCGGAGATTGCGCATCAGTGATAATGAGCAAATGCGCCTTATTGTGCGGATTTTTTAGTATCTCATATTTGTGAAGTATAAATTTAAGGAGCGAAGAAGTCTCAATAGTAGTTCCAGATTTTGAAATAACAATAAAAAGCGCGCGCTCTAGCTGCACATCTTGCAGACTTTGAGCCACACAAATAGGGTCTGTATGCTCCAAAAATACAAGTTTTATGCTCTTCCTGCAAGGCAAATGCGACAACATAGAATCTATAGCCTTTAGCCCCAAAGAACTGCCGCCAATGCCCACAATCACCAAGTGCGTTATAGAATCTAGCTTATCTTTATGACTTGAAATATACGCGCTCGCCTCTTTAGACGCTTTATCTTCAAAGGGCAAATGATAATAGCCACTCTTTTGGCTTTCCCTCTCTCGCGCAATGGCGTTTAAAAGGCTATCACAAGCTGCTTGCGGGGCTAGATTCTCAAAATGAAGTGAAAATTTAACCATAGCCCACCCTTACAAATCTTTACAAATATGCTCGCACATATCAATTAGTCGGTATGTGTAGCCCATCTCATTATCATACCACGCTAGAATCTTAGCTAGAGAGCCATTTGCCTCATTGTCAATCACCATGCACTTATCAGGCACGATAATGCTACTATATAAGAAGCCCACAAAGTCGCTTGAGACGCGCATTTCCTCATCAATGAGCAGTGAGCCTTTCAAGCTAGATTCTAAAATCTCGCCATTTGCCGCGTCCTCAAAGGCTTTTAACATAGAATCTTTATCCGTGCGCGTCTTAAGATTTACAGATAAATCAATAAGGCTTACATCAGGTGTAGGCACGCGAATGGCAATACCATTTAGCTTCCCGCTTAGATGCGGCATCACAAGCCCTATTGCTTTTGCCGCCCCAGTGCTAGTGGGTATCATATTAAGCGCTGCAGCGCGTGCGCGGCGCAAATCTTTGTGCTTAGTATCAAGCAAATTTTGGTCATTCGTGTAGCTATGAATGGTCGTCATTAAGCCATTTTCAATGCCAAAGACAGAATCTAGCACTTTCACAATGGGCGCTAGGGCATTTGTCGTGCATGAGGCATTTGAGATTATGCTCTCTCCAGCGTATTCCTTATGATTCACGCCATATACAAATGTGGGCGTATTATCGGCAGGGGCAGATATTATCACTCTTTTGACATTATTTTTTAGATGGACTTTTGATTTTTCTAGTGAGTTAAACTTGCCGGTGCATTCTATCACACACTCTGCCTCGCCAAAATCTAAATTTGCAGGGTCTCTATCGCTTAAGACTCTCACAGGCTTATTATTCATCTCTAGCGTATTGTCATTTATTTTTTTCACAAAGTCAAAGCCGCGATGCACGGAGTCATAATGCAATAAATGCACGAGTGTGTCAATTGGCATTGTGGTATTTATCGCTACTAATTCTAGGTCATCACTACAATCTAAAAGCCTAATCGCGCAAAGCCCAATTCTGCCTGTGCCATTTACTGCTACTTTTGTTGCCATATCCGCTCCTTATGGTAATTATTTACGGCTTGCTAAGGCTTAAATCCAAAGCAACCCTGTGCTTATAGAATCTAGATTCTATAAACTGCAATGTAATGGCAGGATTGTAGCACAAAAATATTTATCATTTATCTCTATGTTTTTCTGTGCTTGATTTCTAGGTTAAATGAGTGTAAAATACCCGACTATTTTAAAGTCCTCGTAGCTCAGCTGGATAGAGCACACGATTCCTAATCGTGAGGCCATGCGTTCAAATCGCATCGAGGACACCACCTAGCTTTCTTTAAGCATTCTTTTGGCAAGCTTTTTAGCTTTGCTCACTTCGTCGTTACGCACAGAATCTCCATAGATAGCATTCACATATTCTTCATAAGCAAGCTGTGAATTAAAGGGCTTTTGTGTATTTGAGACCTTTTGATACTCGCCATTACTTTGCAATTCATACATCTGCACATTATCATTAAGCTGCATTTGCAAAATCTCCATAAGCCGCTTGCTAATTTGTGGATTGAGGCTTGGAGTGAGCAGTTCTACACGTCTTTCAAGGTTTCTTGGCATAATATCTGCTGAAGCAAAATACACGCTCACACTATCGTGTTTAAAGTAGTATATTCTGGCATGCTCAAGGTATTTACCAACAATTGAATACACGCGGATATTTTCGCTCACACCCTTCACGCCCGGTCGCAGCGCACACACGCCACGCACGATTAAATCAACACTTACACCTGCCATAGAAGCCCTATACAGCGCGCGTATCACATCAACATCAACAAAAGCATTTGCTTTCATAATGATACGCCCTTCATTACCCATTTTGATTTCATTTTCAATGAGTTCTAAAATTTTAGGCTTAATTTGTGTAGGCGCCATAAATAAACAATCAAGCTTTGTGCGATATGATGAGCCAGTGGAGAGGCTATGAAAGAGCTTAATGGCGTCCTTTGCAAAGGCTTGATTGCAAGTTAAAAGCGATATATCAGTATAAATTTTTGCCGTGCTTGGATTGTAGTTACCTGTGCTTAAATGCACATATTCTTTAAGCGTGTTGCCAATTTTTTTAATCACTAGCGCAATTTTAGCATGCACTTTAAGTCCTGGCACGCCATAAATCACATGCGCGCCTGCAGATTCTAAAGAATGCGCCCAATGCAGATTATTCTCCTCATCAAATCGCGCCTTCAATTCCACAAGCGCGGTTACTTGCTTATTGTTTTCAGCCGCTTGAATAAGGGCTTTGACAATGGGTGAGTTTTTCCCCACGCGATAGAGCGTCATGCGGATTGAAAGCACATCAGGGTCTTTTGCTGCGCTTTGGATAAAATTCACCACAGAATCAAAGCTCTCATAAGGGTGGAATAGCACAATATCATGCCCCTCCATTGTGGCTAACACATCGCCATTTACTTGTAATGGTGGGAGGGTTTTAGGGTTAAATGGCGGTGTGGTGAGATGAGCATATGCCTTGCTTCCCACTAATTCCCACAATCCACTTAAATTAAGAGGAATATTATAAGTGTAAATATCTTTCACATCGACATTTAAATGAGAATTAATAAAATCAAGGAGGCTACTATCCTTATCCTCGCCTATTTCTAGCCGAACTACTTCGCCTTTTCTGCGCGTTTTTAAACCCTCGCTCATAATCTCAATAAAATCATCTGCCTCCTCCTCTTCAATCTCCATATCCGCGTTACGCGTGATTCTAAAAGGCACATAATTAATAATTTCATAATCTCCAAACAACTCATGGGCAAATTCACCCACAATATCCTCCACAGCCACAAAAATACCGCTCTCAATCTCCACAAATCGCGAAAGTAAGCGCGAAATCCTCACCATAGCAAATTTAATACTTCCATCTTGCAGGCTCTTTAAGCGCAATGCGATGGCAAAACTTAAATTATTTAAATGCGGAAAAGGGTGTGTAGAATCCACAACTACAGGCACAATCACAGGATAAAGATAATTAAGGAAATACTCACTTAACTGCTTTTTTTGCTCGCTATTTAATTGAGAAACGCGCTTAATATGCATACCTTCTTTGGCTAGCCCGCTTTGTATATCTTTAAAAGTCGCCTCAAGCACGCGCTTTTCTTTATCAAGGTATTCTCTTATACTCTTAAGCTGCTGCAGTGGCGTTAGCCTATCTGCGCCTACTTCGGTAATGCCGCTTGCATAAAGTCGCTTTAACCCTGCTACACGTATCATATAAAACTCATCAAGATTTGTGCCATAAATAGCTACAAATTTTAATCGCTCAAGCAGCGGAATATGCGTATTTTTCGCCTCATTTAGCACGCGCGTATTAAATTTAAGCCAAGATAGCTCGCGATTAAAATACAGCTTAGAATCATTGATAGTCATATTACCCCCTTATACGATAAGATTGTGTGAAATGCCGCGCAATTGTATGCCTTAAACTCGTCCTTAATTATCCCTAAGATAGGCTTGATTTTACCCCAAAATTAGCTTAAAAGCCTGCTTAAGAGATTTAATTTTTACAAAGTTTCTGCCATTGTGGCAAAATTGTTTCAATTTTTAAATCAGATTCTGTAATTTAGCCATCTTTTTGCATGGATAGTAAATAACATTTTGCTATAATGCCCTCCATTTTCACAAAAAAAGGAGATGATGATGAAAAAATACTTGCTTTCCCTGTTGTGCGCTGCAACGCTTGGCGCAAATGCGTATGCTGTGGGGCTTATGGGATTTGAAGTAAGCCCAGAAATTGGTCTTGCCGCAGGGCAGACAAAGGCTTCCACAAATGCAAACGATGTGACATTCACAGATTATGGTGCATTTGGGCGTATATGGCTTGGCGCACTTGATTTTGTGGTAGCTCCACAAGTCAAATATGACTTTAATCGCCATTCTGCTAGCGATACGACATTTAAAAACCTCCAATATGGTCTATCTGCAGGATTTAACATTGGGCTTATAATCGCACGCTTAACGCCTTATGTGGGAGTGAACTACTCAAGCTTTGATAAAAGTTTTAAAGACACCACTTCCTACAATGCAGGCCTAAAGCTCAAATTTGACCTTATTCCTATTTCTCTTGGCTTGCTTTACACTTATCAAAATCCAGAATTTAAGGTTGTTGATGAAAAGCAAAAAATGCAAAGCATTCAGGCACTCATTGGCTTGCATTTTTAAGCCCACACTTTTAATCTTTATTTAATATTTGCGCGCTAGATTCTGTAATTTATAGAATCTAGGCGATATCTTTGTCAAGGTATTTTTATGGCGTTAGATTCTCCCCAACTCATCGCATTTTTACAATCTCATAACGAACTTACTATCATTGATGAGCCACTTGATATTTACCTTGAAATCCCCCAACTTGCCTATATTGAGGTTAAAAAACCTACCAGCAAAGCCCTGCTTTTCACCCGCCCTATATGCAAAAAAAGTGGTAAAACATTTGATATTCCCGTGCTTATGAATGTTTTTGGCTCGCAAAAAAGGCTTGAACTTATCGTTAATAAACCCATTCCCTCCATAGCGCGCCATATACAGAATCTCCTCCAATTTAGCCCACCAAAGGGCATAAAACAAATATGGCATAAGCTTAAAGAGCTTTATGCGCTGCGCTCCGTATTTCCTAAATATAGTAAAAAAAGAGGACTTTGCCAAGAAATTATTTTTAAAGATGAGCATATTAATCTTTTTGATTTACCTATACTCACGACTTGGGAGCGCGATGGAGGGGCGTTTATCACTATGGGGCAAGTTTATACGCAAAATCTTCAAGGCACGCAAAAAAATCTAGGTATGTATCGCTTGCAAGTCTATGATGAGAAGCATTTGGGGTTGCATTGGCAGATTCATAAAGATTCTCAACATTTCTTTCATGAGTATAAACAGGCCAAACAAAAAATGCCTGTGAGCATCGCGCTAGGCGGAGACCCGCTATATATTTGGTGTGGGCAGGCTCCGCTGCCTTTAGGCATTTTTGAGCTTATGCTCTATGGCTTTATCCGCGAGCATAAGCCCTTGCTGTGCCAATGCGTTACTAATGGGCTTTTTGTGCCTTATGATGTGGATATTGTGATTGAGGGCTGGGTAGATACGGCGCAAATGCGCGATGAAGGACCTTTTGGCGACCATACTGGATTCTATACGCCCATTGAGCCATATCCTGTGCTTGAGGTGAGCGCTATTACGATGAGAAAAAAGCCTATTTTCCCCGCCACAATCGTTGGCAAGCCACCTTTAGAGGATAAATATATGGGCTATTTGACAGAGCGCGTGTTTTTACCGCTTTTGCAAACCACCGCACATGGTTTAATAGACTATCATATGCCTGAAAATGGCGTTTTTCACAATCTTATTTTTGCCAAAATTAAGCCAGAATATCCCTCACATAGCAAGCAGATTATGCATAATTTTTGGGGTGTGGGGCAAATGAGCTTTGTAAAGCATGCCATTTTTGTTGATGAGCATGCGCCGCATTTGGAGGATTATGAGGCTTTAGGTAATTATATTTTGGAGCGATTTTCACCGCGCAATGTGCTTATCACAGAGGGCATTTGCGATGCGCTAGACCACGCAAGCCCGCATTTTGCGCACGGAGGAAAACTCGGCATTGAAGCTATAGAAAAAGTGCATAAACCTACATTTAAAGCTCTTGATGATAATGCTTTATGGAATCTGCTTGCCCCACTTTGCCCGCAGGCTCGCGCACTTAAGCAATATTTTGCTCACAGCATTAATCCTATTTGCATTGTTAGTATAAACAAACAAGGTAATGTCTTTAGTGCGCTTAATGCTCATTTGAGCGCGTTTGAGGCGCTAAAAGACTGCCTTAGTATTATTATCTTTGTTGATTCGCATAAAAATAATCTAGATAATCCCTATATGCTCACTTGGCGCATTGTGAATAATATCGATGCTAAACGCGATGTGCTTATCACGCCTCATCTAATATTTATTGATGCAACGGATAAAGGCGCTTGTGATGGGCATTTGCGCGAATGGCCACTTGATACAAACTGCACAGAATCTGTCATTGCCACACTGCGCGAAAAAGGCTTGCTTCAGGGCGTAGATTCTGTATTTTTGGAACGATTTGGGATTTTGCATTGAAATTTGGGTATCTATACAGAATCTACTCGCAAAAATGATGAAATTAAATTTAAATATAACTTAAATTCAGTGTATCTTAAGAAATTAGATTCTATAATCGCGGCTTTCAAATTTAGAATCTTCGTTCAAGGAAACGCAATGGAAATGACAAAAATAGCAACGCAAAATGACATCAATCGTCAATGGGTTGTGCTTGATGCTAAAGATAAGGTGTTTGGGCGTCTTATCACCGAAGTGGCTACACTTTTGCGCGGCAAGCATAAGCCCTGCTTTACACCGCATATTGACTGCGGGGACTTTGTGGTGATTATAAATGCTACAAGTGTGAAATTTACAGGCTCAAAGCTTGATGATAAAGAATATTTCACGCATTCAGGCTATTTTGGCAGCACAAAAAGTAAAACGCTGCAAGATATGCTAGAAAACAATCCAGAAAAGCTCTATCATCTAGCCGTGCGCGGAATGCTTCCTAAAAATAAGCTTGGGCGCGCTATGCTTAAAAAGCTTAAAGTTTATCGTGGCAGCGAGCACCCACATAACGCTCAAATTGCTAAAAATTCTAAGTAATAAAGGTATCTTATGGCAAAAGTTTATGCAACAGGAAAGAGAAAAACAGCAGTCGCAAAGGTTTGGCTAAGTTCGGGCAGCGGTAAGCTCACTATCAATGGACAAACGCTCAATGAATGGCTAGGCGGGCATGAGGCTATTAAAATGAAGGTTATGCAGCCGCTTATCCTCACGCAACAAGAAAAGTCTGTGGATATTCGCGCTGTAACGCTTGGTGGTGGATATTCTGCTCAAGCTGAAGCCTTAAGGCATGGTATTTCAAAGGCACTTAATAGCTATGATATTGCATTTAGGGCTATTCTTAAACCAAAAGGGCTTTTAACTCGCGATTCACGCGTGGTTGAGCGTAAAAAATATGGTAAAAGAAAGGCACGCCGCAGCCCGCAATTCTCAAAGAGGTAATATCGCTGTGGATATTCTCTCTCAAAGCTTTGGCGAATATCAAACAAATTGCTATATTTGCAAACTGCCTCAAGGAGAGATTGTCATCGATGCGGGTATGGGTGCGTATGAGTGGGTTATAGAATCTGCTCCTAAGCCCCTTGCCTTTCTTAATACACATGGGCATTTTGACCACATTTGGAGTAATGCCGCGCTCAAATCCCACTTCCCTACCATACCGCTTGTATGTCCCTCACTTGATGCGTTTATGTTAGAATCTGATTGCTTTCATACAGGCATTACGCCTAGCAAACCAGATATTCTTACACAATGCAACAAAAATGCGCAAACACTCAACTTTAATGGCGTAGAGGTAACCTTTTGGCATTTTCCCGGGCATACGCCGGGCTGCTCTATTGTAGAGATTGAGGGGGAAATTTTTAGCGGAGATTTTATCTTTTATCGCTCTATTGGGCGTAGTGATTTCCCCTATTCTAGCGTGGCTGATATGAAAAACTCGCTTGAGCGATTTAGAGCGCTCCCTAGTGAAACAAATAAACCAATTCACCCTGGCCATGGTATTTCAACAAACCTGCTTGATGAGCAGCACAATGCGACATTATGGATAACATACTTAAACGAAGGCTAGGAATATTTTTTGCTTTTTTCATATAAATAATCTACATATAAAGAGGTGCTTATGGATTTAACGACCATCTTAGGGCTACTAGGAGCGATTGCAAGTCTCTCAATAGGCGACTTTTTGGAGGGTGGTAACCCCATACACCTTATCCACATAAGCTCACTTATCATCATTATCCCCACAGCCTTTTGCGCGGCTATGTCAAGCACGCATGGCACACATGTTAAGGGCGCATTGAAAGAGTTAAAACTTGTTTTTGGTGGGAGCAAAGTCAATTTGAATGAAACCATACGCACGATTGTGGAGCTATCCACACTTGCTAGAAAAGATGGTGTGCTATCACTTGAGGGCAAAGCAGCTCAGATTGAAGATGATTTTTTGCGTCAAGCACTCTCAATGATTATCGATGGGCGTGATGCAAGCGCAGTGCGCGAAGATATGGAGGTGCAAATAGAATCTTTGGAGGAGTATTATCATGGCTCGGCGCATTTTTGGGTAACCTATGCTGAGACTTGCCCTACAATGGGACTTGTGGGTGCGGTTATGGGGCTTATGCTCGCCTTACAGCTCCTTGATGACCCAAAGGCTATGGCAGCGGGGATTGCAGGTGCATTTACCGCTACTGTTACGGGGATTTTCTGCTCATATGCGCTCTTTGGACCTTGGGGACATAAAATGATTTCTAAAAGTAAAGATGTGCTAAGAGAGCGCACGGTGATATTAGAGGGCGTTGTGGGCATTGCAAATGGCGATAACCCGCGCAATCTCGAGGAAAAGTTGCTTGGATTTATCCCACCGGGCGAACCTAAAATCTCACAATTTGAATAAAGAGTATCACAATGGCTAAAAAGAAAAAATGCCCAGAATGTCCAGCAGGGGAAAAGTGGGCTGTCCCTTATGCGGACTTTCTCTCTTTGCTTTTGGCGTTATTTATCGCATTGTGGGCGATTTCATCAACAAGCCAAGCAGATTCTGAAGCGCTTAAAACCGAGTTTGTCAAAATTTTTGACTTCACACTCACCACGCCTCTCCCCTCAAATGAAGAGGACATTAATGAAAATGAAGTAGAAAATGAAAGCGGCGCATCAAGTCAAGTTTCATCAGTAACCACAGCCGAAATCCAAAAAATGGCGGAGGAAGGCGGCATTTTGGAGCAAATGGAAATGGGTATGTCACTGCGATTGCCCTCAAATTTATTCTTTGAAGCTGGCAGCGCAGAGATTGAAAATAGCGATGTGTATTTGTATTTGCAGCGTATGAGCGCGATTATTAAAAAACTGCCCGAGTATGTTAAAATCGATGTGCGCGGCTATACTGATAATTCCCCATTGCCTGTAGGCTCGCGCTATAAGGACAATTATGAGCTTTCATCGGCGCGAAGTTTAAGTGTGATGAAAAATCTTATTAAAAATGGTATTTCGCCTGAACGCATTTCATTTTCCGGCTATGGCGAGCATCAAGCTGTCGCGCCTAATGACACTGCCATTAATCGCGCAAAAAATAATCGTGTGGAAATATTTTTCTTTGTCGACCCAAAAGATGCTCCAGCCACACAATCAATCTTAGAGGAGACCTTACAAAAGCAGCAGTAGCGCGACTTTAGCCTTTAGGTGTGTGTATATTTATAGAATCTAACCTCAAAAAATAAGTTGATAGATGCTTAAAGCAGCTATAACTTTATACTTTAGGCGTTTGAGGGCAATTCACTTGCCAGCAAACAAGACCGTGCGGCTTTTGTGCTAGCAAAAGCAACAGCGCGGAATTATAGAATCTAGGCTTGCGATGAATACGCTAGATTCTATAATATACACACTAAAGCGCAATTACTGCAGCGATGGCAAATCCCCCATCGTGGCTTATGCTTAGAGCGAGCCTGTTGATATGAAAAGCTTGCATTTTACTATCTGCGATATGTATTTGCGGGGCATTTTTGGCATTTTTACTAATGTATATATCTAAGAATGCTAGTTCCTTGCTAATTCCCACGCCCAGTGCCTTAGCGCAAGCCTCTTTTGCTGCCCAAAATCCCGCCACGCGCGGAATATTATAGCAGCTATCAAAAGATTGGCAAGCCATATTTGCAGATGATACATTTGTGGCATTTGCATCACGCTTGCAAAGGGCTATCTCATCTGTATTTAAGAATCTAGCTAGAGCTAGCTCCCCAAATTTATTGATAAAAGCCTGCATACGCGCAATGGCAATAATATCAATGCCTATCAAGCCCTAGCTCACCACAAATGCGACAAAAAATACATCACTCACTTTGCCATCGACTAAAAATTCATTGATACGCTTCACAATTTCATCTTTTACGCGGTTTTTACCCTTTGCAGTGGCGACATCTTCGATAGATTTTGAAGAGAGAATCTCAATAATTGTATCCTTAAGCATAGGCAGCTTTTTGTCAAGCTCGGCTTTTGTAGCATTTGCCTTTGCCTCATCTTTATCAAGCTCAAACTGCATGCTTGTTTTAAGATAACGCTTGCCCGTTTGTGTCATGAGATTTACAGTTATATCAATAGGTCCCTCCACAGGATAGATAAGACCGGGTGAAAATTTATCCGTGCTGCGCACAGAAACCGTATTACCAACGATAATCTTAGCCGCCTGCTGTGAGGGGGTAGCCTGCTCTTGCGCTTGTGGAGCGGGAGCAGCGTGTGCTTCTTCATCGCCTCCGCTCATCATCATAGCCACTACTATGCCCACCAAAATAAGCAGCACCACCACAATGCCAATCACAACAAACAAAATTGCCTTGTTTTTTTTCTCGCTGCCCTTTTCTGCGGCTGCTTTTTCTTCTTCTGCCATTTTAATCCTTTAGTGTGTAGTAAGTTAGCGTGCTTTTGCCAAACTGACGCATTTTAAGCTTTGTATATGCTCCTATAATGTCGGGCATATTATACTCGCTCCAATGTTCAAAAACAATAAAATACGCACTTTCTTGCAATTTTTCTATCATCACAAAAAGCCGCTCATAAATATCATTCATACCCTCCCTTGTGCAAAAAGGCGGGTCAAGGTATAAAATAATGTGTTGAGCTGCCCATTTTTGAAAGCTTTGTGTGAAAAAATCGGCATTGTAGGCAGAAAATTTTAATGTAGGCACTCTTTTTTGTGCCAAAGCAAGATTCTGGGACAGAATATGATAGGCTTTTTTATTTATTTCATAAAATACTGCCTCTTTTGCCCCGCGTGAGAGGGCTTCAATGCCCATTGAGCCACAGCCGCCAAAGCCCTCGATAAACACACTATCTACAATGCTCGCTCCCATTGTGTTGAAAAATGATTCTCTTACAATGGACTTTGTAGGACGCGTGCTTATTTGATTATCCCACATAAGCCGGAGATGCTTTAACATACCTGCGTGAATGTGAAACTTTGCGCTCATTTATTTTCCCAACCTATTTTTTTCACATTTATAGAATCTAGCCATACAAAATCTCGCCATTTTATCTTTAAGCATTTAAATCAAAGCCTCACATGCGGCGGATTTTAGCAATCTCATCTCTTAAGCGCGCAGCCTCCTCAAATTCCAGAGCTTTAGCAGCCTTGTGCATTTTTGCACTTAACTCTTTAATAATATTTTCGCGCTCACTTTTTGGAATTTTGTGGCTGCCCTTTTCATAAAGCCTTGATAAGCCGCTAGATTCTATCTTTAGCTCTTGCTCAAGGCTTCTTTGCACAGATTTTGGCGTGATGTGATGAATGCGGTTAAATTCCTCTTGCTTAGCGCGCCGATAATCAGTAATGTCAAAAGCGCGCTGCATAGAGTTGGTAATTTTTTTAGCATACAAAATCACTTTTCCCTCAACATTACGCGCCGCGCGCCCCATGGTTTGTATGAGGCTTGTCTCACTTCTTAAAAAGCCCTCTTTATCCGCGTCCATAATGGCAATTAAGCTCACTTCTGGCAAATCTAGCCCCTCTCGCAAAAGATTAATACCAATAAGCACATCAAATTCCCCCAAACGCAAAGAGCGTATGAGATGATTGCGCTCAATGGCGTCAATATCACTATGCATATAGCGCACTTTAATGCCAAGCTCTGCATAATATTTGCTTAATTCCTCTGCCATTTTTTTAGTAAGCGTAGTAATTAGCACACGCTGATTTTTTTTAATCCTAGCCTTAATCTCATCATACAAATCAAGCACTTGCTTATCAGAATCTCGCACTTCATAAAGTGGGTCAAGCAATCCTGTAGGACGAATGATTTGCTCTGCTATGTGATTTTTGCTTAATTCTAGCTCTTTTTCTGCCGGTGTGGCGGAAACAAATAAAAAATGTGGGGCTTTTACGATAAATTCATCAAAGCGCAAAGGACGATTATCAAGCGCGCTAGGCAGTCTAAAGCCATATTCTACAAGCACTTCTTTGCGGCTTCTATCGCCTGCATACATACCACCAAACTGCGGCAAGCTCACATGGCTTTCATCAACGATAATAAGATAAGGCTTGCCCTTTTGCTCAAAATAATCTAAAAGCGAATAAGGCGTCTCCCCAGCTGCCTTGCCTGTGAGGTGACGCGCGTAGTTTTCAATGCCTTTGCAAATCCCAGATTCTCTAATCATTTCTAAATCAAACTCTGTGCGCCCTTTGAGACGTTGATATTCAATGAGTTTTTGCTCTTTTTCAAACTCTGCTAAACGCTCTTCAAGTTCAGATTCTATGTTATGCAGGGCTGTTTTTAGCCGATTAGCACTTACAATAAATTGATTTGCAGCATAAAGCACAAAAGATTGCAAATTTGCCAAATGCGTGCGCTCTAGCGCGTCAAATGCACCAATACGCTCAATCTCATCGCCAAAAAATTCTATACGAATAAACTCGCTTTCATTATAAGCAGGAAATATATCAATCACTTCTCCATTGACACGAAAATTGCCGCGCTCAAAGATATTATCATTGCGCGTATAGCCCATATCGACAAGCTTAAGTAAAAGCGCTTTGTGATTATATGCCTGCCCTACTTCTAGCTTTTCTATCATGGTGAGATATTCTTTAGGATTGCCAAGACCATAATTTGCCGATACACTTGCTACTACAATCACATCATCATACGCTAAAAGCGAAGTAGTCGCGCTTAGACGCAGACGCTCTAAATCCTCATTAATGCTCGAATCTTTTTCTATAAACAAATCTCTGCGTGGGATATAAGCCTCTGGCTGATAATAATCAAAGTGTGAAATGAAATACTCCACATGATTTTTAGGAAAAAATGCGCGAAACTCGCTATAAAGCTGCGCGGCTAGGGTTTTATTATGTGTCATAATGAGTGTGGGGATATTAAGCTTAGCAATAATATTTGCCATAGTGTAGGTTTTGCCACTGCCTGTAACGCCAATAAGCGTGCTGTATTTTGCTCCTTGCGTGATGTATTGGGTGATTTTCTCAATAGCTTGGGGTTGGTCGCCTGCTGGTTGATATTGAGAATCTAGGATAAAATTTGACATTTTTTAGCTCGCTCCTTGTAGATTGTGGCAGATTTTGTGTTAGAATTATACTTTATTTTCGCAACCAAAGGATTGTAAGATGAGTAGCGTTATGGATAAACTCTCCCAAAAAATTGAAGAAATGTTATTAAAAATCGCCACACAAAAAGAAGAAATAGAATCTCTCCACCTTGAAATCTCATCGCTCAAAGCACAAAATGAAGCCAAAGATAGCCAAATTTCTAATTTGTATGAGGAAATTGCTGCCAAAGATAGAGGTTTTGAAAATCTCTTTGCCAAAATTGATGAGGGCTTAAAATAATGCCCCAAGATAGCCTGCAAGACAATCTTGAAATCGCCCTAAATGGCAAGCGCTACACGATTTCACTTGAGCCTTTGCATGCTGAAGTGAAAAACGAATTAAGGGCAGTATTTACTAAAGAAGTAGAGCCTATCACGCTTTTAAAGCTCTACATCACCAAAGCACAAGAATACGCCCTCATCTGCCAATCCCTTGAAAGGCTTTATGCAAGCCTTGAAAACATCGACACGCCTACTTCACATATTCAT
Organism: Helicobacter jaachi; assembly: GCF_000763135.2. NCBI lineage: Bacteria > Pseudomonadati > Campylobacterota > Epsilonproteobacteria > Campylobacterales > Helicobacteraceae > Helicobacter > Helicobacter jaachi. Next base: position 102,838 of record NZ_JRPR02000006.1, read on the forward strand.
ATTCAAGCGATGAGCTAAAGGCGTATTTAAGGCGATGTATTACTATCTCATCGCGCCACTTGGGCTAAAGTCCCCGCCGCTTACCTATGAATGCAAGCAGGCGTGTGAAAAAGATGAGATTTGTAGCATTAGCGTGCGTAATAAGCCCTATCTTGGCATTATTATTAAAAGCCTCAAAAAGCCTGCTTTCGACTGCAAGGTCGCGCAAAAAAGCCCATTTTATTTTTTAAAATTTCAAAAAATACTTGCCACATTTATCGCGCAATATTACTGTGCAACACTTGGTGAAAGCTATGGGCTTTTCACTCCAAAAGAAGGTGAGAATCTAAGCCCTAAGCCTTTGCAGCTTAAGCCACTAAAAGCCCTTAGCACAGAGCAGGAAGAAGCTTTTAGATTCTTAAAATCACAAAAAAATGCGCTCTTATTTGGCGATACGGGCAGTGGGAAAACAGAAATTTATATTCATCTCATCATACACGCGCTTGCTCAAGGCAAAAATGCGCTATTTCTTATGCCTGAAATCTCGCTCACTCCGCAGATAGAATCTCGCTTAAAAGCCGTCTTTGGCGATATGGTGGGCATTTGGCATAGTAAAATTACCGCTCCCAAAAAAAGGCAGATTCTAAGCGCGCTTACTCAAGGCACTATACGCATAATCGCAGGGGCTAGGAGCGCGCTATTTTTGCCTATAGAGAATCTAGGGTTAATCATTGTTGATGAAGAGCATGATGATGCGTATAAATCACAAAGCGCGCCCCGCTATCAAGCGCGCGATATAGCGCTCTACCTTAGCACAAAGCTTGATATTCAAGTGATTTTAGGTTCAGCCACGCCTTCGCTTACAAGCTACTATCACGCCACAAAAAAAGCAAACATGCATCGCTTGAGGGGACAATATTTTAACGCACAAAAACATATTATTTTTAGCCCAGAATCTAGCATATCTACAGAATCTAGCCCCCTTGATGAAGCCCTGCTAACACAGATTCAAAAAACGCTTGCACAAAAACAGCAGGCTATTATTTTTCTGCCCACGCGCGCGCATTATAAAATGCTTGTATGCAGTGCTTGCGGCAATGGCGTAGAATGCGCATTCTGCTCTGTCAATATGTCCTTACATCTTGATAAAAACGCTCTCATTTGCCACTACTGCCATTGGAGCAAGCCCATTCCCACAGCCTGCCCACACTGCCATAATCCCACACTGCATTCTTATCGCATAGGCACAGCGCAAGTAGCCAAAGCTCTGCAAGAAGCCCTTCCACAAGCAAAAATCGCCCTTTTTGATAGGGATAATATCACCACGCATAAAAAACTCACGACCACGCTTGAAGCCTTTAATAATGGCGAAATTGATGTGCTTGTAGGCACGCAAATGCTAAGCAAAGGGCATGATTATCATCGTGTAAATCTAGCTGTTGTGCTAGGCATTGATTATGTGCTAAAAAGTAGCGATTATCGCTGCAATGAGCGTGCGCTAAGCCTTTTGTATCAAATTGCTGGACGCGCTGGGCGCAAATATGATGGATATGTGTATATTCAAAGCGCTAATGGTGCATTTTTGCAGCCATTTATGGGGGATTATGAGGATTTTTTGCGCGCAGAGCTAAATACGCGCCCGCATATTTATCCACCACATCAAAGGCTTGCTACGCTTACATTCGCGCATAAGATAGAATCTAAAGCCAAAGACGCGCTAGAAAAAGTCCATAAAATTCTTAAACATCACAACGCCAAAGAAGTGGAGATAGTGGGCGATAGCAAGGCTTTGCTTGAGCGGTTGCATGATAAATATCGCTTTGTGCTTTTACTGCGCTCACCCTCCACGCGCGCGCTTTTGGAGGCTATACATTTTGTATTATCAAAACTTAGCGCACGAGATATTTGTGAGATAGACATTGACCCTTTGAGTATTTTATAGATTCTATAAATTATAGAATCTAGCCTTAAAAAACAAGTTGATAGATGCTTTAAGCAGCTATAACTTTATACTTTGAGGGCTCGCAGGGCAATTCATTTGCCCGAAAACAAGACCGCGCGGCTTTTTATAAAAAAGCAAGAGCGTGGGAATTATAGAATCTAGCCCACATTAAGGCACGCGCAAAAGAGCATTAGCTATAATGGCACAAATCCTATAAAGGAGCAGCGATGAAAGTGGCTATTGATTGCGTATCACCTTTAGTGCAGAGCAGTTTGAATGCTTTTTTGAAACACTATCTTGCAAGCCAAGAAGAATGCGATTTTATTATCACCGATGATATGCAGAAAGTAAGCCAAAAGCCTCTGTGCTTTGTGGGCGATGATGAGTGCTGCCATATTCATAAGCCTTTTACACAAAAAAGCCTATTAAAGGATATACAAGCTTTTTATGAGCAGCATTTGGATAAGTTTGCCACTCCGCATGAGTCTATTACTTTGCATGAGACTGCTACTTTAAATGAGCTTGCTACGCAAGATACAGAATCTAGCCTATCTGCGCTTAAAGCATTTGAGCCGCCTATGTCTGCGCCGCAATATCCACATGATGATTTAGAAGATAAAATCCAAGCCCTTTGCGAGCAGTCTGCCAAAGAGCTTGCCCATAAAATTATGACACTGCTCAAACATCAATCTTAAAGACTAGATTCCTTACAGATATAGAATCTAGCACATAAAAACACGAGGTTTATGAGTTGTAAGCTTGAGTGATGAAAGTTGATAATAGTTGATAATCGCAGTAAGCCCCAATGTGCATAAACGCACAGCAGGGCGATAGAAGCATTTACAAATTAAAATTTCTTTTTATTCACATCTTCTAAGATTTGCGCAGCGACACCATCTACAGAGCTGCTTATCTCTTTTGAGTGGTTGGCTATATCGACATTTTGTTGCGTTAGGCTCTCAAGCTGTGAAATTGCCTCATTGATTTGCCCAATGCCTGCCGCTTGCTCTTTAATAGATTCTGCCATATCATTAATAGACTGCACAAGCACATTTGTATTAGCCTCGATTTCCCCAAGGCTTTTTTGTGTGCGCTCTGCAAGCTTTCGCACCTCATCAGCAACAACGGCAAAGCCTCGCCCATGCTCACCCGCGCGCGCGGCTTCAATAGCGGCATTTAAAGCTAGCAAGTTGGTTTGGTCTGCTATATCTCGAATAATGCCAATGACATTTTTAATATCTTCGCTTTGTTGGATAACCTCATTTGTCCTACCGCTCACGCTTTGCATAGAGCTTGTGATTTCCTCCACAGCAGTGGCAGTTTGCTCTAGATTTGATGCTTGCGTGTTGGTAGATTCTGTAAGTGTTTGCACAGCTTGCTCTAACTCTTTTGATTTGCTCTCCAAATCTTTAGCAAAACTCGCCGAAGTGTTAAGCATATTTCTTATCTCTTCGCCTAGCGTGTTTGTAACCACTTCCACCCTACCTTGAGCGTCTTTAACCTCTGTGGTAAAATCTAGCTTTGTGTAAGAGTTAAACACCCTCGCAATCTCATTAGTATCGCTTCCTATTTTGTGCTGCAAATCATCTAGCATTCTATTAAGCACTTCTTTGAGCTGCACTAGCTGCGGATTAGCAGGCATAGCGGTAATACGCGCAGTCAAGTCACCACTTTCAATAGCTTGAGCTGTTTGAGCTGATTGCTCAATAGCTTTAGTATCTTGCTCAAGGGCTTGGCGTGTTTTCTCAATATTATCATTGACCGCCTTTGCCATTGAGCCAATTTCATCTTTTGCTTTTGGGTGGACAAGCTTTGGCGGCGTGTTTGTCTCGTGATTAAGATATTTAAAGAACGCAAAAAGCACGCTTTGCACTGTGTGAAGACGCATGGTAATATTACTCCTAATCACCCACCATACGACAATGCACACAAGTAAAATAGCTACAATGCTACCAAAAATCATATAATTACGCACCGATATAACAGGCGCAAAAATGCTCTCTTCTGGTGCAGTTACAATCACAGACCAATACACACCATCGACCACATCAAACATCGCTGTAGCAGTATAGCTTAGGTTGCCCTCTAGATTCTTATACTGCACAATAGTTTCTTGTCTTTTTTCAATGGCTTCTTTGAGAGCAAGCGCGGAGCTGTCCTTATTTGCCTCTGTGAGTGGCATACCAATAAACTCAGCTTTAGGGTGGCTAATAAGCACCGCATCTGAAGTTAATAAACCACGATAGTCATTCTCAAACACTTGCAGCCTCTTTGCGTTATTAACAATATCGCTCAATTCATCTACATCAAGCAAAATCCCAACCACACCAGCAACAGCACCTTTATTATCAAGTAAAGGCATATTAATACTAAGCACCCTTGCTTCTGTGCCAGCTAGCTTTATCTTTCTAGGATTGCCCACAGACATTTTTCCTGTCTTTAGCGCTTCTTGCAAGCCTTTAAGCTCAAAAAGCGCGGGGTCTGGTTTCACAATCTGCACACCACCTTTAGCATTTGGCGTAGTATCATGACCAAGCATGAGGATATCATTGCCTAATTGATACTTGCTAGATTGCGCGTTTTTAATATACACATAGCCAAAAATACCTAGCGTGTTCTCATCAAGCATATCTGATAAGATATTCTCCGATAAAGAACTATATGAACTCACTTGCTCAAGGCGGATTAAATCTTGAATTTCAGTCGCAGATAAAGCCACCGATACGCGGGACTCCATCATGTAGCCTTGTATCAAGTTACTCACGCGCTTAGATGTGTTGAGTAGGATTTTCTTTGATTCTTCTGCGAGAACACCTGAAGTGTAAGAATTCACAAAAGAAATAAGCCCAATCAGGCACACAATAACTGCCGAAATGACAAAAATCACAACTTTTGTCCCAATTTTAAGCGAAGAGAAATAATGCATAATTTTCCTCCTAGAAGAGATATTTTAGATGGAGCAAAGTGGCTGCTAGCCATTGCCTTAAGCTACCTTTGTGCCAAATTCCCAAAAATTAAGGTATTTTAAGGATACTTTAGACATCAAAAAACGAGTGGAATTCTATCACAATAAATGTATAAAACGAATATAATGAAAATACAAAATTTTAAAAAATCAAAATAAAATCTATAAAAGTAACAATAATGCAAAGTAATTTTATATAATTTATCCATGCTTTACTTATAATTAAAGGAAATATTACTTAAAATTATCAAAATATAAATTTTATATAAAATTTGAGTATGGAAATCCTGCGGTGTTGTATGGTTACTTGTGAAATATGCTAGATTCTATAATTCCACATTGTGTCAAGTGGCTTTCTCAAATCGCCCAATACACGCGCGCACTATCCAAAAAATCAAAACCATTTTTGAGCAAAAGACACGCTTTTGGACACACAGACACACTTCACATCGTTGTTAAAAAACATAAGCCACCAGCCCGCGCACAAGCACGAGCCGCGCCATTAGAGCAGCCTGCGCACCAAACACACGCAAAGCCCAAAGTCGCAGCGCAAAGCCAAGCAAAGCCCAGCCTGCAAGCTAGCAGCTTAAAAGTGCAGAAATTCTACACTTTTTTTGCATTTTTTGCAAATTTCTCGCACGCACGCGCTACAGGTAATTTTACGCCAATCCACAGCTACAAAACCACACGCCCTGCATAAAATGCGCAAAAATCAAAACGCGCAAATTTTGCTAAAAGCACAGCCCTAAACGACACAATCAAAGCGCCAAGACAGCCTGCACTGCGCATACAAAAGCGCAAATAAATCCATACGCAAATAAGCTAAAGCAAAGATATTTTTGCACTTTTGCACTGCAATTTTTTCTAGAAATTTTCGCCAAGCGTGCAATTTTGCCACAAAATCCCGCGCATAAATCAATCTAGCAGCCATTTTCCTAAACCCCAAAGCAGCCACCAAAGCCGCTCCTCAAAAATGTGGCGGGGGATTGCGCATTCCCAAAATGTGGGCG
>NZ_JRPR02000007.1 GCF_000763135.2 Helicobacter jaachi
CCCTGAAGGTCGCAGCAAGACTAGCTGCTTGATAGGGTAGATGTGTAAGCATAGTAATATGTTTAGCTGACTACTACTAATAGACCGCTTGGCTTTTTTTATTAAGCGATACTGCCTTATTGAGTGTATTTAGATTCAATGAAGTAAAACATGGCGTGTAATTATTAAGTTAAATTACTAATACTTTAAACACAAGGCTATTAACAATACTTTCTCTTTAGAACTTTGAATTAGGTTTATAGAATCTAAACTTACCAAATAAGATTCTATAAACCAAACAAAAAACAAAAAAGAGACAAAGCAAAAATGGAAATAAGAGCAAAGATAGAATCTAAAATATAGAATCTAAACTTAGATTCTAAGCATTATAGAATCTAGATTCTAGCAAACTTAAGTTTGACTATTTTTCGCGCAAAGACAAACAAAAATTGCTTTTATTTCCCTTTTTCTTTGTGTTAATATGATAGTAGGACACACCTAGCTCCATTCCGAACCTAGCAGTTAAGCTTCTATCAGCCGATGATACTGCACTTTTCAAGTGTGGAAATGTAGGTGAATGCAAGGATAGGGAAAATTACTTTCTGCAAATTACAAACTACAACAAACTAAAATTACGACTTACAAAAACGACACAAAACTGCAAAACAAAAACATTTTAGAGTCCAAAAAACATTCCACAAAATAAAATCATTAAAATCATAATACAGAATCTAGATTCTAAAACGCAATGAAATTCACAGAATCTAAATTTAACAAAAACCAACCACCACTCAATTGCCCTACCCTGCCATCGCGGTAAAATCTGCCACTTAAGCCTTTTGCCTCAAGTCTGCTAATATCCAGCTCATTAAATACAATTTAATAAAGCCCTCCTTGAATGCCAGATACAAAATCTGTTACATTATTTTACATTTAACATACAATTTACATCATATTTACCTTGACTTTAAGGTAAATATGGGGGGGGGGGGGGGTAGAATGTAAAGATATGCGTAAAAGCATAAGATTTACATTCTTAAGGAGTAACAATGAAAAAGTTGTTAGTAAGTTCAGTAGCGGCACTAGCTCTAACAAGCAGTGCGCTTATAGCAGAGGAAAGCGGCACATTTGTGGGTGTGGGCATTGGGTATGGAAGCACTACGCTTAAGCTTTCAAGCAATGTTTTAGGCGAGACAGAAAATATTAAAAACACAAAAAGTGGCTTAAACTATGGCATTATCGCAGGGTATAAGCAATTTTTTACAGAAAGCTTTGGCTTGCGCTACTATGGCAATATAGATATGAGCAGCGCGACAATTGAAAGTCAAGCCTACAATACACTTAATTATGGCGTGAATGTAGATGCGCTCTATAATTTTGTCACATCTGCAGATATGGATTTTGGTGTGTTTTTAGGTATTGGGCTAGGTGCAAACTCTTGGAGTGGTGAAGGCATTAATGACGCCAAAAGCGTACCTGCAGCGGCTGGTAAGAAAGCCACTACAACAGGCTTTGATGCCGCACTTAATGTAGGTTTAAGAGGCGTATTTGCTAAAGCACATGGTATTGAGCTAGCCGCACGCGTGCCTTTTGTAAAAACTACACTTTTTGATATAAATGTGACCGATGTAAGTGTCAAAGCCACTATTCACCGCACATATAATGTCGGCTTACGCTACACATTTGGTTTTTAAGGATTTTAAGCGATAGTCAGATTCTGTATTTTATCCCCACGCCGCGCAAACTTTGCCTGTAGCGTGTGGGCTATTTTGCAATGCTTGCGCGCTTTTAATTTAAAGCGCGAAGTCTTTTATAAGATTAAAATTAAGATAAGTATAAATGCTCGCTCGCTTATTATCAATTTTTTGCGGCACGATTTCAAGGTATTCTTGCGCAGTAGGGAGACGCCCTAGCAGCGCGCACACACCACCAAGCTCCGCACTTCCTAGATAGACTTGCGCCCCCTTGCCCATACGGTTATCAAAATTACGCGTTGAAGTAGAAAACACAATAGCATTATCCCTAACGCGCGCTTGATTTCCCATACACAGGCTACAGCCCGGCACTTCTACCCTTGCACCCGCTGCGCCAAAAAGCGATAAATAGCCCTCTTTTGTAAGCTCATTTTCGTCCATTTTAGTGGGTGGAGCAATCCAAATGCGCGTGTTACTCTGCCCTGCATTTTTGACAATCTCACCAAAAGCCCTAAAATGCCCTATATTTGTCATACAACTACCGATAAACACTTCATCAATATGGGTTGGGCGCTTGGGATTAGCATGGATTTCGCTAAGGGTCGCCACATCATCTGGGTCATTAGGGCATGCAAGGATAGGCTCTTTGATATCTGCTAAATCAATCTCAATAATCGCCGCATACTCCGCATCGCTATCAGGTTCTAAAAGCACAGGATTAGCAATCCACTCTTTCATTTTTTCCGCTCGGCGCTTAAGCGTCTTAGCATCTTGATAGCCACTTTTAATCATAGATTCTATAAGTGTGATATTTGAGCTAAGATATTCAATAATAGGCTCTTTATTTAGGCGCACGCTGCACGCTGCAGCACTTCTTTCCGCACTTGCATCGCTTAGCTCAAAGGCTTGCTCTACCTTTAAATCCCCTAAGCCCTCAATTTCTAAAATACGCCCGCTAAAGACATTCTTTTTGCCCTTTTTCTCCACCGTGAGCAAACCTTGCTTGATAGCGTAATAAGGTATAGCATTAACCAAATCGCGCAGCGTGATACCCGGATTTAGCTTGCCCTTAAAGCGCACAAGCACAGATTCTGGCATATCAAGCGGCATAGAGCCTGTAACTGCGGCAAATGCGATAAGTCCGCTGCCCGCAGGGAAGCTAATGCCAATAGGGAAGCGCGTGTGAGAATCTCCGCCCGTGCCAACAGTATCTGGTAGGCACATACGATTAAGCCATGAGTGTATCACGCCATCTTTTGGGTGTAGCGCCACACCGCCGCGACTGGAGATAAAATCAGGCAAAGTCGCCTGCAGGCTAATATCAGCCGGCTTTGGATAGGCAGCAGTATGGCAAAAACTCTGCAAGACAAAGTCCGCGCCAAAGCTTAGGGCAGCTAGCTCCTTAATTTCATCACGCGTCATTGCACCTGTGGTGTCTTGACTGCCTACCGTGGTAGTCTTTGGCTCGCAATAGCTGCCCGGGCGTATGCCCTCAACTCCGCACGCGCGCCCTACCATTTTTTGCGCAAGTGTGTAGCCTTTTGTGCTAGGCGCGGGCTGCTTTGGTGCTTTAAAAATATCGCTTTTGCCAAGCTTTAAGTATTCGCGCGCTTTTGTGCTTAAGCCTCGCCCGATGATGAGCGGGATTCTCCCGCCAGCGCGGATTTCATCAGTGATAGTTACAGGATTTAGAGTAAAGGTAGCCACCACTTTGCCATCTTTAATAATCTCGCCCTTGCGGGTGTCAAGTGTGATAATATCGCCATCTTTAAGCTCTCTCACATCAGCGACAATGGGTAGCGCGCCGCTATCCTCGCAGGTGTTAAAAAATATAGGCGCAATCACCCCGCCTATAACAATCCCACCGCTTTTTTTATTGGGAATAAATGGAATATCTTTGCCAAAATGCCACATAATAGAATTACAAGCAGACTTTCGGCTACTTCCAGTGCCTACCACATCGCCTACATACGCGACAATAGCGTCATTTTGCGCGGCTTTTTGTTTGGCAGATTCTATACGCGCCTCGTAGTTTTCAATGCGATTTTTAAGCATAGCCTTAGCATGCAAAGGAATATCACTGCGTGTGAAAGCATCGCTTGCAGGGCTTAAATCATCTGTATTTGTCTCGCCATCGACTTTAAACACACACACTTTTATATGCTCTTTTAAGCCCTCTTTGCTTAAAAACCACTCCGCATTAGCCCAAGATTGTAGAATTTCTTGCGAAAGCGGCGTGTTGAGTGCAGCAATTTTCTCAAAATTATCATAAATTAAAAGTGTATGTTTTAGCGCTTCTGCGCAAGCCTTTGCAATAGCATTATCTGGGAGCGAAAGCCCCTCAATGAGCGGAGAGACATTATATCCGCCAAGCATGGTGCCTAGATATGTAACTGCCTCACTTTGGCTAAAACCCCATGATTGCTGGTTTTTTAGGAGTATTTCGCCCAAAAATTCAGCCTTTAGCTGTGCGGAGGCATCAACGCCCGGATTTACCCTATGAATTATTAAATCCTTTGCAAATGCCCTAAGGCTCTCATCTATGCTATTATCTTTGCACATAGCAATGGCGCTTTGGGTTTGTGGCACGCTAAGTGGCAGTGGCGGAATCCCCTCTTTTTCACGCTCATTTACATGCGCTTTGTAGGCGCTAATAAAATCCTCAAGCTCTTTGTTCATCGCATTCTCCTCGCTTTGTAAAATTTGTTGTTGCTACCACAATTTTGGGTGGGTTTGTATTCAAATTGTATAATAAAAATCATAAATGATAAGGAAAGTAAAATAGAAGTTATCCAAAAAGCAATACAAAACTCCCAAGCTAATAAGGACTTTCCCCAAACTAAGCCTTGCGTGTATAGAATCTAGCGCTAGATTCTATAAAATGAGCGCTTTTAGTGTGGATTATAGAATCTGCTTGAGTGGGCGACACATTTGGAGAGTCTGTAGATTCTGTATTTATAGAATCTAAGTTTAAAGCGCAAAGTTTAAAAATAGTGTAAGCTTTTATAAGGAGGCGATATGGCTGCTTTCAAGCCTGAAAAGATTATCACTCGCTTTTTTGCGCCATTGCTCAAGCCTGATAGAGATGTGCTTACGCAGCTGCGCGAAAATATCATTTTAGCCCCAAAGCAGCATTATTTTGATTTTACAGCCTCTGGGCTTGCGTATAGGGGCATTTATAAGCGTATAGAATCTATTTTGCCCTATTATGCTAATACGCACTCATATTTTGCCACGCACTCTGCGCTTATGAGCCAAATATATGAGCGCGCAAAGGCGCATATTGCTAGCGCGCTTAGTTTGAGCGATGATTTTGTGCTTATTGCCGGTGGGAGCGGAGCTAGCTTTGGTATTAAAAAATTTCAAGAGTTAATGGGCATTTATATCTCTCCGCACACGCTAGCACACTTTAAGCCACTCATTGAGCCGCTAGAAAATTTAGCGCAGCTAGGATTGCTCAATGCGCTTAAATCTTATGATAAACGCACGCACAAGCTAGGCTTGCCCTATGTGATAATTAGTGGTTTTGAGCATCATTCAAATGAGATAAGCTACAAAGAGGGGCTTTGCCATATACAAAAGATTGATTTTAATGCGCAGGGCGTGCCAGATAGCACGCATTTGGAGCAGATTCTATCGCGCATTAAACATCATAAAATTATTGCTTCTCTAAGCGCGGCATCTAATGTTACAGGCATTTTGACGCCTTTAGATTCTATAAGTGCGCTTTTAAGGCAGTATAAGGCAATTATCGCGCTTGATATGGCAAGCTCCTCGCCTTATAAGCAAATAGATGCTAAGCACTTTGACGCGGCATTTTTAGCGCCTCATAAATTATTGGGCGGGGTAGGCTCATGCGGGATTTTGGCTATAAGGAAGTCTTTGCTTGATGTGAGCTTGCCGCCTAGCTTTAGCGGTGGAGGCGTGATTGAGTATGCTAATGAAAATACGCATACTTTTATTAGCGAAAATCCAGCGCGCGAGGAGGCTGGCACGCCGCATATTTTGGGTGTGCTACAGGCGGCTTTGGCTTATCAATTACGCAATGAAATTGGCTTAGATTGGATTGCGCGCAGGGAGAAAATCCTCACAGAAGTATTTTTACATGAGCTTAAAAAAATCCCGGCTGTAAGCATTTATGGCGATTTGAGAGCGGAGCGATTAGGGATTGTAAGCTTTAACATCGGCTCGATTTCGCCTCTTGATTTATGCGCGCTTTTAAGCAAAAAGTATGGCATACAAACGCGTGCGGGCTGCAGTTGTGCCGGTCCTTATGGGCATTATCTTATGGGAGAGGGGACATATGAGAAAAAGCCCATGTGGCTGCGCGTGAGCATTCACTATACGCATAGCGTGGGCGAGATTGAGTATTTGATAGAATCTATTAAGGCTTGCGTGAAAACCTTGCGCGGCTAGATTCTATGAGCCCTACACGGCTAGTCTATTTTATGGCGTGGTGATAGGCGTTTAGTTTTTTGTCGTTGTATAGAACTACATTTTTTATTACTTCTTTTTGAATAGCTTTGATAAAAGATTCCATAAAATCAAAGGCAATTTCGCCTTTTTTATGCACGGGTAAAATTATAAATTTTTCCTTAACTTTATTCCAAGTGGGCTTATTTTCATAATTAAAAAGTTCAAAAATTCCCTTTTGTAATGCTGCCACGAAAAATAAACAAATGTTTCTCTTTTCAAATTCATTAAATTTTAATGTTACTGCATAAGCATTATGTAAAATTGTAAATTCTTTTTCATGGTAATAAACTAAACCAGAAGCAACTGCACCATCAGCTATAATCACTATCTTGTTTCTTGCGGTTTCATAATCATTTTTGCTAACATAATACATAACACCATTATTGCCAACTTTTGCGACTACTGCAGGTATAGAATGTAATTTATCTTGTTCTTTAGCTCTAAATTCTCTGCTATCAAGCGGATTAAGTTTTTTCAATTCTATGACATCAAACAAACCGGCGATTTTGAATTCTTGCCATTTTATTGCGTGAGTAGATTCTGTGTTTTTTATGGATACTATAGAATCTTTAATATTTATAGAATCTTTAGGGGTTATAGATTCTATAGAATCTAGGCGGCTTTTACCCCCCCCCCCGTTAGTTTTAGAATCTAAAGCATTAAATATATTAATAGCATTTATTTCAGATTCTGTAAGTGTGTAGTCTTTTAAATTGGTAGCTTGTAAATATGCTTTAAGCTCTATTTTTTGCTCAAATTCCACTTCGCGAACACGCTCTATCTCCAGCTCTTTAATATAAGATTCCATAAAATCAAAGGCAATTTCTCCATTTTTATGCACGGGTATAGATACACAAGTCGCATTAAAATTTTTTTCAAAATCACGCACCAAAACAGATAGAAATTTTGGGCTATTTTTATTAAGCAAAACAATAAAATAATGAGCTATTTTTACATTAAAAGGATTAAATTTAGGATAAATCGTCTTTGTAAATTGCCCTGCGTAAAAATCTTTTTGCATATAAAAAAACTGCATTCCAAGCATTCCCACCGCTATGCTATTACCCTTAATTTTATGCTCCTCGTCTAAATATTCTACATATCCTGCTATGCCATTATTTAGGCAGGTTCTAGTAAAGTATGGATACTTTGCATTTTCGTTAAATTGAAAACTATCTTTATTTAACTGCGGATTTGATTTTACTTCAAATAACTCACCTAAAGCAAACTTTTTAAACCAGCCCCCATTCGCATAGAATCTAGATTCTAATTCTTGCAAATGAGGGCTTGCTAAAAAGGGCGATTTAAGTCTCCTTGTGATTTTAAAATATTGCTTACTTCCCATGCTAGATATTCACTCACGCATTTTTTAAAGTCTTCTAAGCGTGGCGTGGTGTCTATCTTTTGGTGCTGTGAAAAGGTCCAGTCCTTGCCATTTAGGCTTATGGTATCCTCTATCACGCAGGAGTCGTAAAAATGCGTTTTTTTCTTGTGATTAAGCACGATGGCTACGATTTCATCATATCTTGCTTTTGCATTATCTATATCTTTTAAATTCACATTTGCACCTGATTTTTTGCGGTTTTGCCTTGCGTAGCCATCATTAGTGAAATCAATAAATTTCACTATTTTATTTTCAAGGTGAGGCTTGCCCACTTCAAAAAGATAAATCGCTGTTTGCACGCTTGATTTACCGCAAAAAATATCTGCCATTTTCATACTTGCTAAAAGAGTTGAATGCGTTAGAATCTCTTGCGTGTAAGGCAGACCATTGCCACTGCCTGCGTTTTCTTGGATAAGCACGCAAGCCTTGCCACTTTTCATCTTTTTTAAGGCTTTTTCTACAAATATAAAGCCCTTACCCTCGGCTGAATACGGCGGATTAAGCAAAAAGACATTCGCAGGAAAAGGCTTATTTTTAAAACTTCCTTGCTCGTAATTACCCATAAATTCACTTAGAGAATCTGCATGAATGATATTTGAGCTGCCATCACCCATAAGTATCATATTTAGCACAGCAAGCATATAAATATCACTTCTAAGCTCTACGCCTAAGAGTTGATTTGCCTTAATTAGTGCTAATTTTTCGTTTAAATCTCTTTGTGAATGTATAGAATCTTTTGCATCTTGCATCATAAGTTTCATTGCTGAAATCAAAAAGCCACCGCTTCCTAGTGCGTAATCCCACACATAAGAATCTTTATTCACTTCGCACAATCTAGCCATAAGCTCACACACATATCGAGGTGTCATCACCACATCATTTTTATCACCATCGGGTATATCCACAAAGGAGTTAAGTACATTAAAAAGTTTGCCTGTAAAGTCTAAATGATAATTGTTGCTTTTAAGATAGGGCATTACATTTTGCGTTACGATTTCATAAATGGGCTTTAGACGACTTTCGTTATTTTTAGGCTCATAAAGCTTTGAAAATATAAAGACCTGCTCTAATTCTTTGGCTATCATTTCCTTTTTTTCGTTTGGTAAATTTTTAGATTCTAAAAAATCTTTAATTTTATCGATAAAAACTTTGCCATCATTTGAATTTGTCGTATTATGTCCTTTTAGCTCATTAATCTCAAGAGGTGCGACTTTAGATTCTACGCCTAGTGCTGCCATTATCATACCGACTATAAGCTTTACACGATAGCCTACACCTATGCCGTAGGTGTCGTGCATAGTTTGATTAAGCGTTTTTAGCCTTGTTTCTATGGTATTTTCAATATCTTTTGTCTTTTCTTCTAGCTCGTCTGCTGTAAGCTTTGCATTTTCTATAAGTTCGCTTAAATTTTCACTTGTTAAAAAACTTAAATCACTAAAATCGCCTAGCTTTTTATAAATTTGCGGATTGCTTACAAGATAGGCTCTAAGCTCGGTTTTTATATCATTATCATCGCTATATCCTTGTTTATAGCCATTGATACCTATGGCGATACATTCATTATAAGTGCTATAATCAGTCACTGCACTTGCATAATGAATCGCCCCATTTAGCGCGTATTTTGAGATATTTGTATAATTTGGCTCAGCATTGTCTTTTAAGAAATTTGAAATTTCGCCATTTTTCTCTAATTTCTCTAAATCACCTTTGCTACCCTTAACCTCTATCATTACTGGGATTTGCTTTAAATCTTTTGTATGTAATAAAAGCTTAATATCAGGATAATTTTTACCCTCGCCGCCCTTTTTACTTGGGGCTGTGCTTAGGGCTTTGTCTATTTGGGTGTTTATGCTTTCATTAGGTGTAAAATAGGGGATTTTAAGCTTGTCTAGTTGCCGCTTTGCCTTATCCTCGATGATTTTTTCTATACTTGCCATTCACACTCCTTTTAGATTCTATAAGATTCTATAAATTCAAAACATTTATTTTACTTGAAAATTATTTGTTTTAAAACACAGAATCTGCGTTTTTTAGATTATTTTGCTGTTTTGTAGCGTTATACAGCGGTGTTTATAGAATCTAATGCTATAGAATCTAGCGTGTGCTGCCTACAGAAGTCATACGCGTCTTGCTCCTAAAGGCTGGGATAGAAGCCCAAATGAACGCAAGCAAAAGCTTTTGCGCATCTTCAGCATTCATAAACTTATACTTAACAAGCACCTTACAAACAAGAAAGTCAAAATATGTTTTCCCCACACCTTTATCATCAAGATATGCTCGCTCAAAATCCCCGCCAAAGTAGCGTGCGATGTTACTAATGCCAATTTCTTTATTTGATAGGGTTTTTAGGTAATCTTCAGGCGGAGCAGGAGGGAATTTGCTCACGCGCGAGACAAGAAAAGTGATGAGCTTTTCTTCAAGATTTTGCACAAGCTCCAAAAATGCTACGCTATTTTTATCAATCTGCTCCCTTATGCGAATAGCCCTCTCAAGCGCCTCAGGCTTTGAGCCTTTGAGGAGTATGGTAGCAATTTGCGTGATTTTAGGTTCGGATAAAATATTTATCACATATTGCTTATTTGCGCGCCCGCTGGTATATGAGCGCTTGATACTATCCACAGCCTTATCAATGCTATCAGCCTCAAACATCGCATTAAAAATAGCAAACTCTTCTTTAGGCAAAAAGTTTTGCAAATCCTCTTTGTAATTTGCATTTGCCACAAAGCCTTCTTCTTTTAGCACATAGAATCTACGCACGAGCGTATTTATCATATTAAACTGCATGCAAAACCCTCCTAGAAATCTAGAGAAATTTAGTAAAAATAGCGAGATTTACCGCATAACATCGGCAAAATTATCTTTTTTTAAAGCCCTTTTAAAAGTGTAAGCTAGCCTAAAACAATAGGCGTGCGTGCTTTGGGGATAATTTCACCAATGAGCGCGGCAGATTCTATACCATTTTTGCGCAAGTCATATACAAGCGATTTTGCCTCGCTAAAAGGCAGCGCAAGCAGTAAGCCGCCTGAAGTTTGCGCATCGTAGTAAAAAATATCATCTTGTATATCGCATTGAATGCTTACTTTATGGGACAAAGCCTTTTTGTTCTCATGCGAGCCACCCGGCACAATGCCCATTTGCGCCATATCTCTTACCGCATGAAAAAGCGGAATATGCTGCGTGTAGAAAAGTATGCTTTTAGATTCTGTGTGTGTGTTTTGCAGCGTTTGCAGCGCATTTTGCTTAGAATCTAGAGCGCACATTTCAAGTGCATGCCCAATAAGCCCAAAGCCTGTAATATCCGTGCAAGCGTGGATTTCGTAACTTTTAGCAATACGCATAGCATAAAGATTGAGTGTTGCCATAGATTGCGTGACTTGCGTGGTGTCAAAGGCTTCTTGTGCCTTAATGGCAGTGGTTAGAATCCCGCTTCCTAGTGGTTTAGTAAGCACAAGCCCATCGCCTATTTGCCCTGTGCAGTTGCGCCATAGATGATGTTTATGCACTATGCCATTAACTGAAAGCCCATATTTTTGCTCTCTATCCTTAATGGTATGCCCGCCAAGCAGCAAGGCATTAGATTCTGTAATTTTATCTAATCCACCTTTTAGGATTTCATTTGCCACAGCAGTATCAAAATGCACATTATCCCACATAAGCAGGTTGAGCGCGCTTTTTGCTTCACCTCCCATTGCAAAAATATCACTCAAAGCATTTGCTGCTGCAATCTGCCCATACATATAGGGGTCATCGACCACAGGCGTGATAAAATCCACAGAAGAAAGCATAGCATACTCGCTATGAGGCTCATAGAGCATAGCGCCGCAGTCTTCATTATGCTCAAAGCCCGTGATAAGTAGCGCATTTGGCTTTTGAGTGAGCTGGCTAGAGATTTGTTTTAAGTCCTCCAGACCTACTTTTGCCGCTCAACCCGCGCATTGAATGTGCTGTGTTAGTCTAGAATCTGTTTGCATTATGGCATCTTTAAAGACTAATTAAACTATCGCTTAAAAGCATATTTTGCACGCCCTCAATGGCATTACCTATCATGCCTACTTTCAAACGCTCTGTAAGCGCAAAATAGCTCAAACACGAGCCGCAAGAATAAATCTCAACGCCCTGCTTTTCAAGCTCTTTTAGCACTTCGACAATTTCAGTATTCTCCACTTCTTTATTATCGGTAGTAAGCAGCACACCGCGATTTACAAAAAGCATCTTTTGAGGCAGCACATCTGTTTGCAAGAGCGATTTTATAAAGCCATGAATAAGCATACCGCCAAGCTCGCCCTCACCCACTCTATCGCTTTTAATAAGCATCATTTTAGGTAGGATTTTATCCTTGCCCTCTTTATTGTGCTTATTTGCTTTGCTTTTAAGAATAATCATAAATTGCTCATCGCGTCCAAAGCCCACTTCAAACTCAAAGCCCTCTGTGCTTAAAAATCTCATAAGATTTTCTTTTGATGAGGGAGAATTGCCAATGATTTCATAACTATGGAGCTTTAAGGAGTGCTCATTCACGCCAAGCAACGCCTTTTTTACTTTTAAAACAGGCTCGGGGCAGGGCAGATTACAAACATTAATTTGTATGGTGTCATTCATATTTAATCCTTGCATTTTTAAGGCTTTTAAAGTGGCATATAGAATCTAGCCCTTAAAATTAAGCCTCACTTTGTGGTTTTTGCAAGAGCCAAAAGCGCGGCGTTATAGAATCTAGATTCTATAAAAGTCAAAATGGATTTCCCAAATCCTTAGCAAAGCGCGATAATACACCCTTTTAAATTAAAGTTCTTTTAAGCACTTAAGCCCCTTAAGTCAAGCTAGCCAAAGTGAGCGGGGAGATTAAGTGCGGAGATTTAAAATATAGGCTTACTGCAAGAGAGTTTAAATATCACGCGCATCAAGGGCGCGATTAAGCGTTTTATTAAGTTCGCGCTCTAAATCAGGGTTTAGCTGCCTTAGGCGCTCTTCAGTGCGAATGATAAGCTCTGTGGAAGTATTTCTATGCACCGCTATGGCAAAAAGAAAGCTTTTTTTGCGATAATCGCTTAATTCTAGCTCATCATAATGCCCAAAAAACATATCTGCAGCCTTGCGCAGCGCCTCTAAATCGCTTTTTGGAGAATCAAGAATTTTCATAATTTCTTCAATAGTAACTTTGGGACGATGCTCTATTTGGCTAGATTCTGGCTTTTTGGGCGTTGGTCCAAATAAATAAAGTGCGGATATTAACACAAACAAAGCCACACAAAACACACTTACAAGCATAAAAACACTATCAGGTGATAACGCCATACATACAATCCTTGAGTAGGGAAAATAAAATAGAAATAATTTTGCAAACGAGGATTTTAACATAATATTATGCTATTGTGGCTAAAATTATCGCTTACAAAGTAAAAATCCCTACTTTTTATAGAATCTACGGAGCGGATATGGATTATTTTGCCCTTGCACAAGCCTACCAAACGCCACTTTATGTATATGATTTTGACCGTATCGCGCATACATTTAATACGCTAAAAAACGCCTTCAAAGCGCGTAAATCGCTCATTTGCTATGCTTTAAAAGCAAATTCAAATCTCTCTCTTATTCATCATCTTGCGCAGCTTGGTAGTGGGGCGGATTGTGTATCTATTGGCGAGGTGCGGCGTGCGCTGCGTGCAGGCGTGCCAAAGTATAAAATTATTTTTAGCGGCGTGGGGAAGCAAGATAGCGAGATTAGCGAGGCGCTGCAGAGTGATATTTTATTTTTAAATGTGGAGAGCGAACAGGAGCTTTATCGTATAGAATCTATTGCGCGCGATATGCAGATAAAGGCAAGGATTTCTGTGCGCGTTAATCCCAACATCGAGGCAAAAACGCACCCCTACATTTCAACGGGTTTAAGTGAAAATAAATTTGGCGTGGATATTGAGCAGGCAAAGGCTATGTATATTTTTGCTAAAAATGCGCCATTTTTAGAGCCTGTGGGCATTCACT
This sequence comes from Helicobacter jaachi, assembly GCF_000763135.2. Lineage (NCBI taxonomy): Bacteria > Pseudomonadati > Campylobacterota > Epsilonproteobacteria > Campylobacterales > Helicobacteraceae > Helicobacter > Helicobacter jaachi. The sequence continues at coordinate 13,513 of NZ_JRPR02000007.1, forward strand.
TTCATATTGGCTCGCAGCTCACAGATTTAGCGCCCATTAAGCAAGCTGCACAAAAAATTGCTAAACTCGCCCATAGCTTGCTGGCTTTAAAGATTGATTTAAAATTCTTTGATGTAGGCGGAGGGATTGGGATATGCTATGATGATGAGCAGATTATTGCGCCCTATGCGTATGCGCAAGCGATTTTAGAAGCACTCTATGGGCTTGATTTGACTATTATTTGCGAGCCTGGACGGCTGCTTGTGGGAGAGAGTGGCGTGCTGCTCACAAAGGTAGTGTATGAAAAATATAATGGAGAAAAGCGCTTTGTAATCGTTGATGCGGCGATGAATGATTTAATGCGTCCCGCGCTCTATGGGGCGACACACAAAATAGAGCCGCTAGATTCTATAAATACAGAATCTAGCTCTAGCGCTCGCACATCTAGCACGCACACTAAGGCAAGTGTGTGTGATGTGGTAGGTCCTATTTGCGAGAGTGGGGATTATTTGGCAAAGGGTATTTTGCTCCCTACGCTTAAAAGCGGGGATTTGCTGCTTATTAAAAATGCTGGCGCGTATGGGTATAGCATGGCAAGCAATTATAATACACGCCCGCGTCCTGCGGAAGTGGGGGTTATTAATGGAGAGGCTAGGCTCATTAAGCGTAGGGAGAGCTTTGAAGAGATGATAAAAGATGAGGAAAGTTTGCTAAAAGGATAGTGGTTGAAAGCACAAGATGAAACACTTAAAGCGTTACGCACAGAGATTGATAGGGTAGATGATGAGATTTTGCGCGCTTTGCAAAGGCGTATGGAGCTAGTCGCGCAGGTGGGTGCGCACAAACATAAACAAGGTGGCGCGATTTATCGCCCAGAGCGTGAAAGGCAAATCATAGAGCGACTAAGCCAACAAAAGAGCAAATATATGGACAAACGCGCCATTGAGGCTATTTATCAAGAGATTTTTGCCCTTTCACGCAATATTGAGCTACCCCAAAAGGTGGCTTTTTTAGGTCCTATTGGAAGTTACACGCATCAAGCAGCAGAAGAGCGATTTGGCGCGATGAGTGAATATATCCCGTTAAATACCATTAGCGCAGTCTTTGAAGCCCTCTCTTATCAGCGCGTAAAATATGGCGTGATACCTTTGGAGAACAATACTAATGGCATGGTGGGGGAGAGCATTGATTTGCTTGCGCAAAGCGATTTTAAGATTATTGCAGAAGTCATTTTGCCCATTCATCATAGTTTTTTAAGCAGTTGCGAGCATTTAGGTGAGATAAAAAAGATTTTTTCTAAAGATATTGCCTTTGGGCAGTGCCAAAGATTTTTAAATGCTAATAATTTGCATCATATTGAGCAAATCCCTACAGATTCTACCGCACGCGCGGTGCAGCTGGCTGCTAGAGAGCCACAAAGCGCAGCCATTGGCTCAAAGATTGCAGGTAAGCTTTATAACCTGCCTTTGATGTTTGAGCATATTGAGGATTCTAAGCATAATAAAACGCGCTTTGTGATTGTGAGTGATTTTAGTAATGCTCCTAGCGGTAGGGATAAAACCTCGCTTTTTGTAAATTTAAGGCACAAAGACCAAGTGGGTGATTTATTTCGCTTGCTGGGGGATTTTGAGCAGGAAAACATTAATCTCACAAAGATAGATTCTCGCCCTTTAAGGAATGAGGATTTTAAAATGGGATTTTTTATTGATTGCGAAGGGCATTATCTTGATGAGCCTTTGCAGCGGCTTTTTGCTAAGAGGGGTGATGAGATTAAATGGCTTGGCAGTTATATTTTTGCTTAGATTCTTAAGGAGGAGTAATGGAGTTTAAAGGATTAGGGCTTGCAGATAGAGTGATTTTAGAGCCTTTAACGCGCTCAAGTGGGCGCTGGCAGGCTGATACAAACTTTTCTAATCTTTTTATGTGGCGGCATTCTAGGGAGATTAGCTTTTGCATTCAAGATGGGCAGCTTATTATCCAAACGCGCTACGCTGGTCAAAATCCCTTTATCTTTTATCCCATAGGCAAAGGCGATAAAAAGGCAATTATAGAATCTATGATAGCTCATTATGCGCATTTAGGACTGCCTTTAGAAATCCACTCTTTGCAAGCTAGTGAGAAAGATGAGCTTTTATCACTATTTGGCGATAGTTTTGAAATCACACAAAGGCGCGATAGATTTGATTATATCTATAATGTGGAGGAGCTTATTGCGCTTAGTGGGCGCAAGTTTCATAAGAAAAAAAATCATCTCAATCGCTTTTATCTGCAATATCCTCAAGCATGCTTTGAGCCGCTTAATGAAGGTAATTTACAAGAAGTTAGGGAAGTCAATAATCAATGGTTTTTAGAATCTAAAAAAGATGATGAGGGCTTGCATTTTGAGAATCTAGGCATTAATGATGCACTTTGCAATTTTAATACCTTAGGCTTGCAAGGTGGGCTTTTGCGATGTGATGGGGATATTATTGCCTTTAGTTTTGGCGAGGTGCTTGATGAAAAAATGGCGCTTATTCATATTGAAAAGGCAAATATCGCCTTTAGCGGCGCGTATCAGGCGATTAATCAAGCACTTTTAAAGCATACATTCTCGCATTTGCAGTATGTAAATCGCGAGGAGGATTTGGGCATTGAGGGCTTAAGGAAAGCCAAACTCTCCTATCAACCGGCATTTTTGCTAGAAAAATATGACGCAAGGCTTAGCGTGTGAAGCATAAGGGTGTTTATGTTGCTAAGCGTATGGGCAGATTTGCGCTGCGTTTAGGCGTGGTATGCTTGCTTGGCGGGATATTTTTTGTATTGCAGCATAATGGTATGGTATGGTTTAATATGCCAAGTCATAGTGCTTATCCGCTTAGGGGCGTTGATGTATCAGCTCATCAAGGGCAAATACAATGGGAGATTCTATCAAATGAGGGCATACGATTTGCATTTATTAAAGCCACAGAGGGCAGCAGCTGGGTGGATAAGCAATTTGCCTATAATTTTGAGCATGCCCAAAGGCATGGGCTGTATGTGGGAGCATACCATTTTTTTAGCTTTGATAGTGCGGGGCATACGCAGGGGGAGAATTTTATTAATAATGTGCCGCTTATAGAATCTGCATATATTTTGCCACCGGTAGTGGATATAGAGTTTTATGGTTCAAAAGCGGCTAATCCCCCCAAAGCTCAAGATGTGTATGAGCAGCTAGATATTTTGCTTGCGCGTTTAGAATCTCACTATGGCTTTAAGCCCATTATTTACACCACGCCAAGCTTTTATGATATGTATTTGCGCGGGCGCTATGGAGAGTATCCGCTGTGGATTCGCTCTGTGTTTTTTGCGCCAGATTCTTTGTGGGCTAGGCTTTTTAATGTGTATTTTGATAAGCATTCATGGGTGTTTTGGCAATATAATCCAAAAGGCGTGCTTAAGGGTTATTATGGGAATGAAAAATATATTGATTTAAATATCTTTAATGGCGATGAGCTAGCCTTAATGCAGTGGCTAGAAAAGCAAAAAGGAGGCAGATGAAAGATTATATTTTGCTAGAAAAGGATAGGAGTTTTATATCCGCTAAAGATAATTTGCGCATTTTTTATGATGTGTATATGCCTAATGTGCTTACAGATTCTATAACGCTTATTCAAATCGCGCATGGAATGGTAGAGCATAAAGGGCGCTATGAATGGGTGGGAAGTAGCTTAGCAAAAGAAGGCTTTGTTATCGCCATAGCCGACCATAGAGGGCATGGCAAGAGTATTGATGAAAATCACGAATGGGGAGAGATGAAAGGCATGCCAAGTGATATGCCACATAAGCCTCGTATAGAATCTAGCGCGCAAAGCGTGAGTGAAAGCGGCTTTGAATACGCTATAGATGATATGCATGAGCTTACATTGCTTCTAAAAAAACGCTTTAAGCCTAAAAAATTTGTGCTGCTTGGGCATTCTATGGGTTCTCTACTTGCGCGAGGTTATCTTAAGCTATACAAACATGAACTAAGCGCGCTTATTCTATCAGGCTCGCCTGCGTATAACCCTCTCGTGCCTTTTGGGATATTTTTAGCGCATATATTGCACAAATGCCACTTATACACATGGGGTAAGCATTTTATTAATAGCATTTCTTTTGGTGGATTTAATAAGCCCTTTTTGCGTGATAAGAACGAGGATAGAGACTTTGCGTGGCTATGCAGGGATAGGGCTGTGGTGAATGCGTATAAGGCAGATAGCGCGTGTATGTTTGTTTTTAGCTTGCAGAGTTTTATTGGTTTATTTAAGGGTATGCAGTGGGTGAATGATGTGCATAGCTTGCAGGGCGAGCATTTGCCCATGCTTATTATAAGCGGCTTGCAGGATAGTTGCGGGAAATTTGGCGCGGGGGTGGAGAAAATTGCCAAAGCATACGCAAAAAGCGGCTTTGATGTGCATTTAAAGCTCTATGAGGGCGCGCGACACGAGATTTTAAATGAGATAAATAAGCAAGAAGTATTAGATGATATTTGCTCCTTTGTGCGCTCCTTGCCTTTCGCGCCTTTGCACGCTAAAGGCTAAGTTTTTAAAACGCTACGCAGACAATAAAAGTTTAAGAAATATTTAAATAAAAATACATTATTATCGCGCCCTTAGCTTTCTGTATGAAAGATAACAAGTCCTCTTTTAAAGCTTGTAGATTCTATATTTTTTAGAGTTTCTATGTCTAATATTTCACTTGATACTTCGCACAAAGCTTGTATTTTTATGGGCGAATTAGTCCCTAGCACGCTCTTTTTTATGCGACTAGAAAATGCCTTTTTGCTCGCGCAGCAAAATACCATTATAGAAATTGTAAGTCAGCATGATAATTTGGAGCGGGATTTAATGATGTGGTGTCGCTTTAAGGGCGAGGAATTCATAGAAAAGCGTGCTCTTGGCACAAATGGCAAGGCGGATAGAATCTACATTTTGCGCAAACTCTCACCCCAGCAGTTTCAAGCCTTTAATCCCTCTCATCACGCGCCATTATCGCAGGGTTTAGCTCCTAATGGCGTGCAGATTGAGCGCGCAAGCCCAGAGTATCATTTTACATACACTTATGATAATGATATTGCAAGCAGTAATATAGAATCTTTGTATGAAGAAGCGAAAAAATCCCAGTGGAACGCCTCAAGCGATATTAAATGGCAGGAGATACCGCATTTTAGCCAAGAAGTAGAGTTTGCTATTGCGCAGATTATGACTTATTTGAGCGAAAATGAGTTTTCAGCCCTATATATTCCTAGTCGTTTTTTAGGGCAGATTTCACCTTATTTTACGCCCATTCCGTTGCTGCTTTCAAGCATTATAGGCGATGAAAGCCGACATATAGAATCTTTTATCAAGCGTGCAAATGCTACAGGGCTTGGCGTGCAGTATTCTACACGCATAACACAGCAAAGCCTATATAGCCTATGGGCGCAAAAGGATTATTTTGTTTCAAGTTTTTTGCTGCACATTATGGGCGAGGGGACTTTTATTGATTTACTGCATTTTTTGAGCGAGAGTTTTAGGCGCATAGGCGATGAGGCAAGCGCGTATATGCTGCAATTAGTTAAGCGCGATGAAGCAAGGCATGTAGCCTATGGTATGAGCAATGTAAAATATGCCCTAAGCGCTAATCCTGCAAAGATTGCACTGCTTAAAGATGTAGTATTTGCGCGTAAGCATTTTTTAGATTCTGTACATACAGAATCTTCACTGCTGCTTGAATCATTATCGATTTTGCGCGCAGGAGGAGCGCAGGGTATAGCGCGAGGCTTTGAGGAGGTGTTAGCTTTAAAGCAAAAAATGGAGAGAAACCGCGTAAAGCGGCTTGTGGAGTGTGGCATTGATGAGGAGCTTGCTTGGGATTTAAGCAAAGCACATACACCAAATTTTATGTAAGGAGTAAAATATGTTAGATTTAGCACATATAGAGCAAAGCACTTTAGCTTTTGCACAGGCATTTGTAGCGCCTTTTAGCGAGGCTGTGGATAAAGAGGGGCGATTCCCCAAAGAGGCATATAGCGAGCTTAAAAAGCAAGGCTTTATGGGCTTACTTGTGCCTAAAGAATATGGCGGATATGGTGGAAACGCCTTGCAGCACGCGCAGGTGTGCTATAATCTTGCGCGTTTTTGCACTTCAAGCGCGCTTTGCTATATGATGCATAATGTTGCTACAGCGTGTTTAGCGGCTTTTGGCACACAGGCGCAAAAAGATGAGTTTTTGCCAAAAATTGCAAAGGGTGAAATTTCCTTTGGGCTAGCTTATAGTGAAAGCGGCTCAGGGACGCATTTTGATTTACCTGATATTACAGAATCTAATGATGGGCAAAATAGAATTTTAAATGGGCGCAAAAGCTTTATAACCTCCGCACAGGAGGCAAATTACTACCTTACTTATACAAATTCTTGTATGGTTAAGGGTGGGAAAAATAATTGGATTACGCCAAGTGATATTGCGGGCTTAACGCACGAGGAGGGGGTGTGGAATGGGCTTGGTATGCGAGGGAATGTCTCAAAGCCTGCGCAATATCATAATGTCAAGCTTAGTGTAAATCGTTATTTGCTAGGTGAAGACGGGCAAGGAGAGGCACAAGCTGGGCTTGTGGCGATGTATTTTATCATAGGGCTTGGAGCGGTGTATAGCGGGCTTGGGCAGGCAGCGTATGAATGCGCCTTGCAGCATTGCAAAACGCGCAAATATACAGATGGCACGACTTTAGCCGATAAGCCCATAGTAAGAAGCCATATTGCTACACTTTATACGCAAGTTCAAAGTCAAATTGCCTTTGTCAAGGAGGCTGCGCGTGCATTTGATGAGCAAGATGCACAAGCGCCTTGTAAAATTTTTGCTAGCAGGATTAATGCTACGCATCTAGTGATGAGCATTTGTGAGCTTGCTATGCGTTTAGGCGGGGGCAGGGCGTATAGTAAATTACTGCCTTTGGAGCGATATATGCGCGATGCGCTGGCTGCTCAAGTAATGGCGCCAAGCCTTGATGTGCTGCAAGTTTGGCTTGCAAATGCGCTTTTGCCAAATGAATAAGGAGTGAAAATGCGACATATTGTTGTGGGTGCTGTGGCGTATGCGCCGCAGATTGTGCCTATTTGGGATATTATTAGGGAGTATGCTAGGGCGTATTTTGGAGATATTGCGCTAGATTATGTGCTTTTTAGTAATTATGAAAGACAGGTGCAGTGGCTTATGGAGGGGAAAATTGATATAGCGTGGAATACAAATGTAGCTTTTATCCGCTCGCAATTTGCCACAAATAATGGTGTAGAGGCGATTTTAATGCGCGATACAGATGTAGGCTTTAAGAGCGTGTTTGTTGCCCAAAAAGGCAAGATTAAGCAAGTGCAGGATTTAGTGGGCAAAAGCTTTGGTTTGGGCAGTTTAGATTCTGCACAAGCAGCCATTATGCCGCTATATTATCTTAAAAAACTCTCCATTCCTTACAAAGAGCTTGCTTTGGGAGATACATCGCTAGAGGCGCAAAGCAAGGCAGTGAGAATCTATCGCTTTAATAGCGATGTGGGCAAGCATGGCGATACGGGCAGGAGCGAATTTGATGTGCTAGATAGAATCCGCGATGGCGCGCTTGATGCTGGAGCGATTGGCTCAAGCACTTGGGTGCGCATTATGCAAGAGGGCAGTTATCCTCATATTGAGAGTTTTTATGCTAGCCCTGAATATTGCCATTGTAATTTTACGACTTTACGCACATTTGATAGCGGCTTAAAAAAGGCATTTGTAGAGATGATGTGCTCTCAAAATGAGGCAAAAGATAACGCGCAAATTACGCAGATGATGAGTATGGAGGGCTTAAATAAGTGGATTATTTGTGATGCACAGATTCTGAAAGGCTATGATGAGGTAGCAGCTGCTATGAGAGAGCAGAATCTGCTGCATTTGGTAAATTGAGCAAACATTCAAGAAAAATAGTCGCATAGCTGCCTTTTGGCAGGCTAAAGCATAGCTCATATTGAGCCTTTGGCGCGATGTATTTGCCCTCTATATCCTCCGCCCATACCCACGCATACCGCCGCGAGCCAATGGCGCGGATAGAATCTTGCAAGCTAGATTCTATACATAAAGCAAGCTTTTGCGCTGGCATAAGCTTTGTGCCAAAGAGCGCGCCTGTGGGGGATACCTCTCTATTTATAAAGCGCGTAGATTCTATATTTTCATCATCGCATATGAAAGTCTTGCCAAAAGGATAGTGGCACATCACATCACCTAGCAATAGCAAAAAGGGCTGCTTTTGAAGCTGCAAGGATTGAATGAGTGGGCGCGAATAGTGGGCTTTAAGAGTTTGCAAGGCTTGAATGTGGCTTTGATTAAGTGCATCTAGGACATCATTTGCGCTAAAGTTATGCACAATTTGTGAGAGATACACGCGCGCATAAAGCCATTGATTAAACAAATAGCTTTGGTAGCTAGAGATGAGAAAGGCGCTCATTTTTTTGTTTTTAAGTTTAAGTTGCTGTGCGTTAATGGCTTTGCCGCTTTGGAAATTATCCCCATCATTGCCAAAGCGTTGATTGCCAAAATAATTTGGAAAGCCCCAAGTTTGCAGCACTTTAAGCGCACTTTCAAGCCGCACTACATCTGTGGGTTTAAGTTTTTTAAGCCGCATAAAAAAGCGATTGCCTTTGAGATGTCCTATTTTTAGCTTATTGTGATGAGGCGTGATAGATAAAATCTTTATTTGTTCACTCGCTAAATGCGGCAATATAGAATCTAGCGCGGGTTTTAAAGAGCGATGTATGCTAAGGTATTGATAAGTGCTAGCGGCTTTATCCTTTAGCCCAGCGTAGCCTATATCGCGCACTTTGCAGCCTAGCATTTGGGAGAGTTTGGCTAAAAGTTCAAAAGTGCTTAGTCCGCGCTTGCGCACATAAAGTATGAGATGCTCTCCCTCCCCACTTGGCTCATAAAGTGGGATTTCTTTTACTACAAAATCGCGCGCAGATGGGTTAAAGTGGCATTGTATTGCGCTATGAGTAAAGGGGTAGATTCTATCTAGTGTGCGCGGAGACTGCATGACTTAGATAATAGTGCGCTTAATGGCAGGTGAAAGGCGCGTCAAAACCTCATAACTAATGGTATCAAAGGCTTTGGCAATGGGCGTGGCATTATCAAAAACGCAGATTCTATGTTTATCACAAAGGCATGAAAAGCAATCCATTGATGAGCGCGGCAGGATTTGATAGCCCTCTTTGGTATAGACTTTGTGTCGTTCATTCACGCGAAAAAAGCCATCGCCATAGCCTATATCATAAGTGCTAATAACGCTTTCACGCTCTAAGCTCGTGCAGCCGCTATATCCTATGCGCGCACCTTTTTGGGCTATGCGCGTGGCCACTCTATCCGCATAGAGCGCGGCGACTTTTTGCAGATTTGCGCTTACAGGATTTTGAAAATTTACATCAAGATAGCCATACATCGCAATGCCAATACGCACCAAATCATCGCTAATGCCTCCCTTATTTGCCGCCGCGCGCACTGCACCAGAAGAGCTAAGCGAGTGAAAGCGCGGCAGCTTAAAGCCATACTTTTGGCTTAGCCCCCTCACTTCTTGTTTAATCTCTGCAAAGCGCTTTTGCCCTTGCTCAAAGGCGCTATCTACATCATCGCCATAGCCATTATGGCAAAACACCCCTACAAGCTCTAAGCCATTTTGTAAAATAAGCTCGATAAATGTATAAATCTCGCTAGATTCTATACCATTGCGATTCATGCCTGCATTGACTTTAAGCTCTACTTTTGTGCCTCGTGGCAAGGCTGCGATATGGGCTTTGTCATTAATGACAAAAGCGATATTTTTGGGGAATTTGCCCTCTGGCATACCATAAAATGCTGTAATTAAAGGGAAATATTGACTTATGCGCAGGGCTTCGGCGTAGTTTTTTACAAACACACTTTTAATACCATAATCACGCGCTAAAAGGGCTATTTGCTCTAAGCCATGCCCATAGGCATTATCTTTTAAGACTGCGCCTAGCTCGATATTTGCGCCAATGTGAGAGGATATGATATTAAGATTATGTTTGAGGGCTTGTGAATTAAGGGTGATTTCAGCCATTTGGGTGCGGGATAAACCCGCCTTTATTTGGGAAGTTTAGCGATATAATCTGCTAAAAGTTCAATATCAGCATCGCTTACATTTGCCATTTGTCCATACATAATCGCCTTAGCGCCGCCATTATCAGCCGTCTTAGCTTTGTATCCTTTAAGCTGTTTTAAAAGCTCATCTTTTGACATTCCAGCAATTTTTGCATTACCTTTGCTGCCCGGAGCGACCTTTTTGCCATCTGCGCCGTGGCAGGCGATACATTTTTTATACGCAGCTGGAGCCTCTGCAAATGCAGTGCTTACAAAGCCTAAAAACACGAGAAAAAGCAACTTTTTCATACTCAATCCTTTATATTGTTGTTTGCCCTGGTTTTAAGACAACGCGGGATTCTACAAATCAAAAACTAATACTATCCTTAAAGGTATTTTAAAGCTTCACGCGCAGGCTTATTGCACGCGAGAGCGAGAGCTGGTCGATAGAATCTAGCCCAATACCTGTTGGCACGCCTTGAGCAATTTTGCTAAAGCGCAGGGGAGAGGTGATTTTATCTTCAATATAGAGCATGATGGCTTCATTAGCTAGGCTTGGAGAGAGGGCAAAGATAATCTCTTGAATAGATTCTGTAATGATGCGATTGTTAAGCAATTTAAAATCAATTTGCTCTAAATCATTTTGAGAATCTAGCACAAAATATCGCCCGCAAAACTCCCCTATATCCTCAATGGTAAAAATATCTTTTGGGCTTGCTACAATGCATAACTCGCCATTTTGTCGCGTATGGGAGGAGCAGATTTCACAAATCTCACTTTCGCTTATACCAAAGCATTTTTGACATCGCTGCACACTTAGTGCGGCATTTTCAATAGCATGGGCGATATTAAGCCCTAAAAATTTATCCTCTAAGCAAAGCGCATACGCCATTTTTTGCGCACTTTTTTTGCCAATGGCTGGGAGTTTTTCAAGCGCAGAAATAAGCTCAAAAAATGCTTTAAGACTAAATTTATATTCATTCATAGATATGCCTTTGTAGGGGTTAGAATCCCAAATCATAGCGGCAAAAAATTTAACTTTGCCTTATAAAATTTTGCTACAATTTTTGGCTTAAAATAACTACTAGGAGTAGCCTTTGGAGACTTTTGATTATTATGAAGTGCTAGAAATCATGCGCACAAGCGATAAGGAGGTGATTAAAAAGGCTTATCGCAAAATGGCATTAAAATATCACCCCGATAGAAATCCTGATGATAAGCATGCTGAAGAGCAGTTTAAGCGTGTGAATGAGGCTTATGAGGTCTTAAGCGATGATGCTAAGCGACAAATTTATGATAAATATGGCAAGGAGGGCTTACAAAACTCTGGCTTTAGCGGCTTTAGTGGGCGTGATTTTAGCGATATTTTTGGAGATTTAGGCTCCATTTTTGAATCTGCTTTTGGTGCAAATTTTGGATTCTCAAATAAAAATGCTAGCGCGCAGGGCAAGTATAGTTTAGATGAAATTATAGGCTTAGAATTAAGCTTTAAAGAAGCCGTTTTTGGCTGCAAAAAGCAAATTCATAATAGCTTTAAAATCGCCTGCAGTGATTGCAAAGGCACAGGCGCAAAAGATGGCAAACTCACTACCTGCAGTGATTGCGGAGGTAAGGGACAGGTATATATGCGACAGGGCTTTATGACCTTTGCGCAAACTTGCCCAACTTGCAAAGGAGCGGGGCAAAAAGCAAATGAAAAATGCGCTAAATGCAAGGGTAGCGGCTTTGAGATGAGTGAGGAGGATTTTGAAGTAAATATCCCTGAAGGTATTGATGATGGGCATAAAATCCGCATAAGCGGCAGAGGAAATGCTGATAAAGATGGCAAAAGGGGCGATTTGTATATTGCTATAAGCGTGGCAGAGGATACAAACTTTGTGCGCGATGGGGAAAATGTGTATATTGAAGTGCCTGTATTTTTTACCTCAATCGTGCTTGGCACTACGCTTAAAATCCCCTCTTTACGCGGAGAATTAGAGCTTAGAATCCCGCCAAATACAAGGGATAAGGAGCAATTTGTATTTGACAATGAGGGCATAAAAGATGTAAATAGCTCATATAGAGGGAAGTTTGTGGCTCAAATTAAAATCACCTATCCTCCTAAATTAAATGCAGAGCAAAAGGCATTGGTTGAGAAACTCCAAGAGAGTTTTGGTGTAGAGAGCCAGCCTTATAAAAATGTATTTGAAGAGTGCTTTACTAAAATTAAACAATGGCTACACAAGCACGATATAGGCAAGGATAAAGCCTAGAAATTAACATTAACTATTAAGCACTACAATGCTCACAATTTTAAACCTTAGATTCCTGCTTTTTAAAAGTAGAGTTAAGGAGAGGCTATGCATTTAAAGAGTATGCAAATTCTTGTTTTGGGTTATGTGTGTATCATTATCGTTGGCGCGTGTATTTTGCTGCTGCCGGGTATGCACACCACTCCTATAACTTTCCTAGAGGCACTCTTTACAAGTGCGTCGGCTTTTACTTGCACGGGGCTTATCATCAAAGATACTGCGGTTGATTTCACCATACTTGGGCAAAGCGTGATAATAGTGCTTATTTGGTTTGGTGGTTTTGGTTATATGAGTTTGCTAGGCATTGTGTATGTGCTTTTACGCAGGCGGCTCTCGCATATGGAGCTTAATATGATAAAAGGCGCGCTTAATCACCCAAGTGTTGATGGTATGACACATTTTCTTAAAAAAATTCTAGTTTTTGTGCTGATTTTAGAGGGTGTGGGGGCTTTGGTGCTTTTTATTTATTTTTATTATTGCAAGGATTTTGATGTGGGCAAAGCCGCATTTGCTGGTATTTTCCACGCTATATCAGCACTTAACAATGCTGGATTCTCTATTTTTAGCACCAATCTTATGGATTATCGCCAAAGTTTGGTTGTAAATTTTGTCATTTGCTCGCTTGTTATTTGTGGGAGTTTGGGCTATATCGTGCTGGTAGAATTGCATGCCTTTACGCATTCATATTTTAGTAATTTTGTGCGAGCATGTATCCATAAATGCGATATGGTAAAAATCCGCCTAAGCCTGCATACAAGGATTGTAGCGACTTATACTATAGGACTTTTACTCATTGGCTTTTGCTTTGTGCTGCTCTTAGAATATAATAACGCTAAAACTTTGGGGAGCTTTACATTTTTTGATAAGGCACTCTCAAGCTTTTTTATATCGGTTAATTACCGCACTTCTGGCTTTAATACCATCGATTTATCGGGCTTAAAGGATTCTACTTTATTCTTTTCTTCGCTTCTTATGCTCGTAGGAGGTGCGCCCGGCGGGAGTGCTGGAGGGATTAAGGTCACTACACTTGCTGTGCTTCTTGCCTTTTGTATCGCGCTTTTTAATGATGCAAAGCCTGCGTTATTTAAGCGCGCCATTTCAGAATCTAGCATTAAAAAGGCTATTGTTGTGGCGATTATTGCGCTATTTAGCATTGTGATTACAAGCTTTTGTATAGCCATTTTTCAAGAGGATACGCGCTTTATGCTTATAATGTTTGAAGTATGCTCGGCATTTGCCACCGTTGGCGTATCCACAGGCAATGGCGGCACACTAAGTTTGAGTGCGAATTTTAACTTTTTCTCCCAGCTGTGCATTATTGCGCTTATGATTATGGGTAAGGTTGGGATTTTGGCATTTTGGCTTATTTGTGTAGGCAAGCGCAAGCAGAGCCATATTGCGCTACAAGAGGAAAATGTGACTATTTAGCGTTGGGCTAGATTCTATAAATTCTAAGGAGTGAGCAATGAAAAAGACTTATGCTGTAATTGGACTTGGAAAGTTTGGGCAATACCTTGCTAAAGGGCTTTTGCGCAGTAATGAAAGTGTGATTGTATGCGATAATGATGCGGAAAATATTAAAGAGTTTAAGGATTTAAGTGATGAAATTTATGTCCTTGATGCGACGAATAAAGCCGCATTGCTTGAAGCGGGAGTGAAAGAACTTGATGTAGTGATTGTAAGCATTGGCGAGGATATAGAATCTAGCATTCTCAGTATCATTGCATTGCAGGAATTAAAAAATAAATTCATCATTGCAAAGGCTGTTAATCGCGCGCATGGCATTATTTTAGCGCGTTTGGGCGTGGATTTGGTTATCCGCCCAGAGCAGGACGCCTCAAGCCGCTTGCTTGAGAAGTTATTATGGAATCGCAATAGTATTTTTGCTATCAATGACCAGCTTAATATGAGCAAAATGCCCATTATAGAATCTGATATAGGCAAATCTGTGAAAGCAAAGCAGCAGGAGCTGCAAGCCCAATGTGTGAATAGCGATTCTCAAAATGTGAAAATTATAGGCGTGCTGCAAGGGGGCAAATGGCAGCTTTATGCGTCCTCAAATGAGCCTTTGGAAAATCTAGTTTTAGAATCTGGCGCGGTATTGCTCTTATTGTATCTTAAATGATTTTTATGCTTTCATGCTCGCCTTTATGCTTCATATAGGCTTAAATTTACTATTAAGTTACTTGCGTGGATTAGAATTGTTTATGATAATAATTTGTTATCAATATTTTTTATTAAGGAGTTTAGCATGTTAGTTACAAAACCAGCACCAGATTTCACAGCGGAGGCAGTTAAGCCAGATGGGACTTTTGAGGATAATTTTAACCTCTATAACAACATAGGCAAAAATGGCGCAGTAGTATTCTTTTGGCCCAAGGATTTTACTTTTGTATGTCCAAGTGAGATTATTGCATTTGATAAGCGTGTAAAAGACTTTGAAGAACGCGGCGTGAAAGTTATAGGCGTGTCAATAGATTCTAAAGAAGTGCATTTTGCATGGAGAAATGTCCCTGTGAATGAGGGCGGTATCGGCGCGGTTACATTCCCTATGGTGTCTGATATCACAAAGCAAATTTCACGCGATTATGATGTGCTATTTAATGGCGCTGTAGCACTTCGCGGGAGCTTTTTGATTGATAAAAATAAGGTTATTCGCCACGCTGTGATTAATGACCTCCCCCTTGGGCGCAATGTAGATGAGATGATTCGCACTGTGGATATGATGCTATTTGTTGAAGAGCATGGCGAAGTATGCCCAGCAGGCTGGCATAAGGGCGATGAGGGTATGAAAGCTAATGCCAAAGGTGTGGCAGAATATCTAAGCAAACACGCTAGCAAGCTTTAATCCTTTGCACTCCTTTGGGGTGCGCCCTCTACCCCTCTATGAAACTCCATATATTCAAATCTTTCAATTATTTTTATTTTAGCTTTTTGCACTACAATGCTCTAAGATTATAGCCGGAGAGAGTATGCGCGCTAATAAAAAGAACATTCAAATACTACGCACATATATTCTAAGCCTTTGCGTGCTTTGCAGTATGGCTATGGAGCTGCACGCCCAGCGGATAGTCATTGATAATTTTAATTATAGAGATTTTTTGGACTTTGGGCAAAATAAGGGCAGTTTTAGCATTGATAGCCAAAATATCGCAATAGCTGGCAAAGAGAGTAGCCTAAATCTGCCAAACACGCCCTTTGTGGATTTTAGCGCGGCGAGTAATTTTGGCTCTCTTACGCACATTGGGCGCGGCTTTGTGGCGAGTGCAAATCATGTGAATAACTTTGATAGCATAGAGCAGTGGCGCACTTGGGGGCTTAGCACTTATAATATTACGCGTGAGGGCGGTATGTCAAACCCCTATGGCGCGGATAATAAATTTTTGCGAATGGATAAATACATTGTCGAAGGGGAGGCGAATTTGGCAGATTCTGCTTTCCAAAATACGCTAGATTTTAGCGATACTGCGGCACAAAAACTAAATCTTCAAGCTTTTGACAAATTGCTTAAAAATTATGAAAACACTGAGGGCAAGATTCATCTCTACATTAGCGGCTCTGGGGCGCTTAGCCTATATGATAAAAATGGAAATGCCACAGGCAGTCTGCAGCTAGAGGGCAGTGGGGAGCGGCGAGGCGGCGGCATTGGCGTGCTTGATGAGAGTTTGACAAACTATAATAAAACGCAGCTTTGCGACTGGTGCACCACTAGCGGCATTGATTTTTTGTATGTGCCAGATGGCGAGTTTCGCAATGCCTCAAGTAGCGGTGATAGCGGCAGCGGCATTTATGCGTATGATAATGCGGCTAAGGAGTGGGTGCTGCTTGGCGTGCTATCGCGCCTGCCTTATACTGGCAGTATTCCCTCGCGCTATGCCTTTGTGGCAAAGAGTGATTTTAATGATTATAAGGCAAATTTTGAGCAAGGTGTGAATCTAGCCTTAAAGGCGTGGAATGCGAATAATCAAGGCTTAGAATCTGGGGCTAATTTCATTGGTTTTCAAGGCAATAAAGATATAGTTTTTAGCGGTGGTGGCGAGGTTTTGGTCACTTCAAATATATTGCGAAATATTAGCGGGCAAAGCGGTGGATTTATTTTTGCGGATTCTGCAAATAGCGTGACTTATAAGTTTTCTAGTGTCGCTGGGCAGAGTTTTTATTTTAAAGGTGCTGGGCTTGATGTGGGTAAAAATGTAACACTTGAGTGGTCGCTTCGTAATGAAAGTGGGGATATTTTACACAAAGTTGGCGAGGGGACTTTGGTGGTAAAGAGCAATTATACGCCTTTGGCTGGGCAGAATCTAGGCTTTTTAAAAGTAGGGCAGGGGAGTGTGATTTTAGATTCTAATGTGAAATTGTATGAGGGGATTTATATCGTTAGTGGGCGTGGGGGCGTGGAGCTTGTGAGTGGTAAGGCGGAGGCGTTAGGAGCGATAAAAGATTCTAATGTTACGAATAGTTACATATTAACGCAAGATTCTAATAAAAATATGGGAATCTATTTTGGCAGTGGTGGTGGGAGTCTTGATTTAAAGGGGAATTCATTAAGGCTAAATACGATTGCAGCAAATGATTCTAATGCTGTGATTTTAAATTCAAGCGTTACGAAAAGTAACCTAGAAATTGAGGGCTTTGGATATGATACAAATGGTAACAAAACTCAAAATAAGACTGATACGCTAATCCATGCAAGTATTGGGAATCTTCCTACGCGAGATTCACAAGGGAATGTAACGAATAGTAACGCTACAAATATTGACATTGTGTATAATGGTAACAAAGATTCTGGAGCAAACTTGATTTTTGCGAATTTGATTTTTGATGGGAATATTAATACAAGTGGCAAACTGCAAGGAAATAACGCAAATATCACGCTTCAAGGGCATGCCACAACGCACGCAATTGTGAGTAATGAGGCTGATAGAAATGCCATCATTCAAGCGCATAAAAACGCGGGAAATCCGCTATCTAGCGATATTGATTTAAGTAAGCCTAGCAGTCTAAATCAAAATGATTACGATACGCGCGAGTTTAATTTTGGCTCTGGCATTATCTTGCAAAATTCGAATTTAAATGTCGGTCGCAACGCGATTTTAAGTGCAGATATTACACTAGATTCTAACTCAAAAGTTACTTTTGGTAACAATGTGCGGCATTTTATCGATAATAAAGATGGCGCAAATATCCACTCAAATGGCTTTGGATATTATCAAAAATTAGAATCTGGCACTCTTTCTAACGCGGCTTTAATCAATAATAGCATTAGCTACAATGGCGTGATTAACGCGCTTGGTGGCGTTATAGAATCTAGTATTTCTCATTTTAATGCCACTTTGAATCTTAGTAATAATGCAACATTGCAAGCGGAATATTTGACATTAGATTCTAATAATAGCGTTACTTTTAGTAACTCAACTGGTGAAATTGCAAACTTACATATTAAAGATATAAATTCGCTAAATAATAAGCTAAATTTGAATAATTCAAATCTAAATATTACAAAAAGACTAATTTTTGAAAATGCAAATGTGAATTTAGATTCTATAGAATCTAGTTTGAATCAAAGCGGGGCTAGTTTGTCAAAAGGTTACGATATTACCGCATTTTCAAATGCGAAAGTGAGTGCAAATGTGTTAAATAGTAACATTTTGGCATATAATGGCGGTGCAATTAGCGCAAATCTTCTAAATCTTAGCGGCGAAAAAAATAGCATTGTTGTGTATGATGCTGGGACGAGCGTTAATGTGGCAGATTCTATAAATGCGAGTGATATGGAATCTAGCTATATCATAGCGACAAATGGTGCGAAAATAGAGAGTAAAAAGCTAGAATTTAATAATGTAAAACTTGCGAATTTTATAATGAATAAAGATTCTAATATTATTATAAATGAAACTTTAAGCCTTAAAAATTCTAGCTTAAATATGAAATTAAGCGATAATGCAAATGTTAAGATTAAGGATTTAAGCTTGCAAGATTCTAAAGATTCTGTGCTTTCTTTGCAAAATAATGCGCGTTTAGAATCTAATAGCTTAAATTTAAATAATTCATTACTGAATCTAGATTCTAAAAATATCATCATAAATGAAATTAATTTAAAAAATAACTCTACTTTAAATTATAATGCAGATTCTAAAACTACAAAAAGTATAACTTTAGATAATGGCTCAAATCTTAGTTTTAACGCCGATACGACAAATATTCAAAATGTTACTTTAAGTAATAATTCTACTGCTAGATTCAATGAGTTTAGTTACCAAACGCAACAAATTAGCACAGATTCTAACTCTGCTTTGTATTTTAATAGTTTGAATGTGGGAAAAAATTCTAAGATTCTAAACGCAAATGCAAATATTTTACAGGATCTAAATTTAAACGATGTGGGCATTTTAGGCGGAAATAACGGAAATAACGCTGCGGAAAATCGCTACCATGCGCTAAATATTTCGCAGAATCTAAACTTAGAATCTAGTGCAAAAATTAATGTAACTTTTGATAAATCTGTGCTAAATGAAACAAATTCAAATGTAGAAATGGGTAAATTTTACACACTTTTGAGTGCTGGAAATTTAAATGATAATCGCATCGATAAAAAAATAAACTTTACCTTTGCTGACGCGTCTAAAAGTTTTTTTATGGTTAGCAAGGTTGAAAATAACAGCATTTTTATAAAATTTTTAGAATCTAATCCAAAAACTTTTATTGAGGTTAATAAGCGGATAAATCCCGCATATAGCGACATTGCACGCATTTTAATCGAGCATAATCCAAACGATTCTATTTTAGATAACGCGGTTAGCACTGATGATTATGACAAGCTAAATGTGTATTTAAGTAACATAGAATCTAATCTAAACGCCCTTTCAAAGAATGATTTGCGTAAAATTAACACAAATATACTTTTTAGCAATAATACTTCGATAAATTCGCGTGTAAGCAGCGTGCGCTTCGCACATAAAATGCAAAATATGGAATCTGCCCTTGCGTTAAACATACTAGATTCTAAAAATATAAAGGTCGCCACAGACGCGCAAACTCCAAACCCTTTAAAAGATTCTATAGAATCTAATTTGCAAAATTATAAAGCAGATTCTATAGCGCAGGATTTTATAGAATCTAAAAATGCAAAAATCACAAAGCAAAGCAAATATCGCCCGCTAATCTTAAATGATGCCTTGAATAATGCGTGGGGAAGCGTGTCTGCCGGATATTTTGGCGGTAAAAGTTCTATGGGCTTTTATAGTATGAATGTGGGCTATGATAGACTTATAAAAGACACGCTAGTAGGCGTTATGGCAGGATATGGCAGCTCTAATGCGACTTTGAATGCCTTGCAAGATTCTAGTCATATTGCAAATTTTGCCCTTTATACCCACGCGCCTATCAATAATCATGAGATTGCAAGTAATTTAAATATGAGCGCGATATTTTCAAAAAAAACTTTAAGCACTAAGAGCCTAGATTCTGTAACTAGCGACTTAGCAAATAGCACAAATTTTGGGCTTTTATGGAATCTGTATTATAAATACGCGTTTAATCTTAGCGCTATTAAGGGCTTTTATCAAAGTATAAAGCCTGTGGCGATGATGAGTGTGAGTGCGCAAAATGTGGGTGCTGTGCGCGGCAGTATGTATAAAATGCAAGGCTATAGCGACTTTGCAAGTGAAATAGGTGTGGGACTAGAGTATGTGATAGGGAAAAGTAATATGTATTATAGCGCGCAGATTTTGGCGCGTCAGGGGCTATTTCACACGATAGATTCTATAAATCTTAGTTTGAGTAATGCTACTGGCTCTATTAGCTATGCTTTAAGAGATGATACGACTGCATTTGAGCTAAATCTAAATGCTGCACATAATGTGAAAGACAGAATCTATATGCAGTATAATTTTGCAAGTTTAGTAGATATTGCTGGTAATTATGGCATTAAAGGAGAGCTAAAATTTGGCGTGTTGTTTTAGCGTAGTGTGAAATGCGTTAAATGTAGATTCTATATGTGGCGTAAAATATAGAATCTAGCACCTACTTTGAGTTTTATCTGGCTATGTTGATTATATCCGCGCGCAGTTTGAGTAGCTCCTCGCTGCCATATCCTAGCGCCTTGAGGCAATATCCGCCATTAATGGCAGTGATAGCACACATACTAGATTGGCTCTCTAAATACTCTAAAGCCTTGTGTAAATTAAACGCTTTATCGATAATGATAAGGTTTAAGTAATGGCTAAAATCGCCCAAAAAGCATAGATTCTCTAAAGGCATTTGACTGGGGATAAAGCGAGTGTTATCAAATAGCACTAATTTATTTTCTATAAAAATTTTTAAGGTTGTGATGTAGCTTTTAAAGGCAAAATGCGCGTTTTGCAGATTTCTGGCTGCTAATATCTCGCTGTGATAGAGTATAGAATCTGCTTTAAGTTGTATGTCACTCTGGGCGCGGAAGCTAGCGTTTTCAAAGAGAATGCAGGGTAGGGGGTTAAAATCTAGCATAGCGTGATTAGCGACATTAATGAAAAGTTGGCGACTGGCATAGTCATCTTGGGTATCATGCACTTTTTCAAAACTTTGCGAGGTAAGGTGCAAGCGGCTTTTTTCTTGCAAATCTAAGCACATCTCTTGCCTATCGCCTGCCATAAGCCCCGCACTTGCTACCATTAAGATAATATGCGCTGCTGTGCTTTCATCATAAAAAGGCTCTATAATCTTAAAAGGCGGGGTAAAAAACATTTTATCAATAATGGTTTTATCCCCAAATCCAAGTTTTACACTCAAATGCAATTGACTAATGTGTGGATACATCACTCCTCCAAAAGGGCATTTTTACAAATCCACTCTATAACTTCATTAATACCGACCTTTTCGCGTATATTTGTGAAATAAAATGGGCGATTGCCACGCATTTTTTTAGAATCTCTTTGCATAACTTCAAGGCTAGCCCCCACATAGGGTGCTAAATCAATCTTATTAATCACTAGCAAATCAGAGCGTGTAATGCCCGGACCTCCTTTTCTTGGAATCTTGTCTCCTTGCGCCACATCGATTACAAAAATGCTAACATCAGCTAGCGCAGGACTAAAAGTCGCACTTAAATTATCCCCGCCACTTTCAATAAAAATAATATCAAGCTTAGGAAATCGCTCTAAAAGTTCATTTACTGCTTCTAGATTCATAGAAGCGTCCTCTCTAATGGCAGTATGCGGGCAGCCTCCTGTTTCTACGCCAATAATTCTATCGCGCTCTAACACAGAATTTTTTGCCATAAATTCCGCATCTTCTTGCGTATAAATATCATTTGTGATAACACCAATTGAGTATTTTTCACTCATAATTCGGCTTAAAGCCTCAATTAGCGCCGTTTTCCCACTGCCAACTGGTCCGCAGATTCCAATTTTAACCATACTTTCTCCTTAGCTCATATAAAGTCGCGAATAAAGATACTGATGCTTCATTGCTAAAATATCATAAAGGGGTGTGCTAGCCCCTAAATCCTCAAGCGTTAGGCTGTTTAGGCTATCAAGGACATTTAAAAAAGTATCTTGCAAATAATTGAGAATCCACTGCCCATCATCTTGTGAAAGCGGAATGAGTTTTACACCATTAATAACCATATTTGCACTTTGGGCGTAGAGAAAGGCGCTCATGGCTTTGTGATAGGGCATATTATGTGCCGCGCAAAAGATAGCATAGCTTGTAGCGTGCGTGGGATAAATGCTTTGAGCGATATAGTTTTGCCATAGAGGTTGAGAATCTACGCCCATACTCTCAATAGTTTTAATAAAGCGAATGCCTAGCTTGTGGTTTGCCTCTCTTATTTCTTGCGGTATGGTGAGCGCGTGGAGGAGGGATTGTATCTCTAGTATTTTGTGTATATCATTTGCAGATTCAAAGCAAATTTTAAGAGAGAGCAAATCATTGTATAAAAAGCTTGTTTGCAAGTAGCTTTGCATAAAATTAAGCATAGTTTTAGAATCTACCACCATATACCCCAACACATAGCTTTCTAGCCCAAAAGAATGCTGAAAGCTCCCAATGGGGAAAAGTGAGTCATTAATCTGCAATAATAGAAAATCTTGCTTTGTCATATAGCATCTATGGATTTTTGGATAATTTTGAGGTTGGGAGAGGGCTTTAATTGCGGCTCTTTTTGCATGGGGAGCGAGATAGAAAAGCGCTTTTTTGCGTGCATTTTGGCAAGCATTTTACGCGCGCTAAAGCCCATTTTGCGCAAGGAATGCTCTAAAGTTTGCTCATAAGGAATTAAAAATGTCTCATTATCTCCATAAAAAAGCGGAATATGCGCATTGCCTATTTCATAGCAAAGCTTTGCAATCTCTAGCTTACTTGTCGCGTGAATGAGCAAGACTTCGCAAGGGATAATATTTACTACAATAGCCAATAGCTCATCTAAATAAAGTATATCTCCTTCATTAAGTCCATAGATGAGAGGTGTAGGGAAGCGCAGGGCAATATCTAATCCTCCCGCACTCTCATATCTACCAATGCGTTTGTAAGCCTCATACCATTCTAAATTAATGGTATCAATGTTGCATGTTATGCTTACATCATTAAGATTGCCAATAACTTGCGTAAGCTCTAACACTTATCACACCCAAATTTTTACAAAAAATAGCCACGCAGGAATCCAAGCTGTGATAATCCCCTCTAAAATTGCTAAATATGGCACAAATTTTAATTCAATTTTCAAAACAGATTCTATAAATCCAGTAAGCCACAACACACCCCAAGCAAGCCAAATAAGTGCAAAATAAAATCCTTGCGTGCTACTATCTGTATAACTCAAATATGCTGCAGGCAAGGTATTAATCGCTACAAATAAACTATACCAGCCAAAAATACGCCAATCTAGATTGTAAATATTAATAATTGCGATTAAAAGATATGTAAAGCCAAATAATAATCCAGTAGCCGCTGCGTAATATTCTATGGCAGAATTAGTCAAACTGCCATGGATTATGACTACGATATTGCACACAACACAGAGCGTTCCTACGAAAAGATTCATAACCGATGTGCTTTTAGAATCTATTTTGTAGATTCTGCAAATTCCATTATTTATAAGCACAATTCCAACATATAACAAAACTAAGCCTAGCATGCTCGCCTCCTTGAATGGAAATCTTAGAATAAATAATATAATTGCCCTAGCGAAACCTTTTCTACCCATTTTGAAGTGATTTTTTTGCCATTGACTTTGATTTCATAAGTCTGTGGATTTACTTCAATATGCGCTGTTACATCATTATAAAGCATATCTTTTTTACTAATATTGCGACAATTTTTGATAGGCAATACAATGCGCTTTAAGCCTAATTTTTCTTTAATGCCTAGCTCATAGGATATTTGAGAGACAAAAGTAATGCTTGTATTAAATTTTGCCTTGCCATGATGACCAAAGCTAGGACGATAAATGACAGGCTGCGGCGTGGGGATTGAGGCATTAATATCACCCATTTTTGAGGCAGCCACCATGCCATTTTTAATAATCATCTCTGGCTTTGCACCAAAAAAGGCAGGTTTCCATAGCACCAAATCCGCGTATTTGCCAACCTCTATAGAGCCCACATAAGAGCCAATGCCATGCGCAATAGCGGGATTAATGGTATATTTAGCCACATAGCGTTTAATGCGGAAATTATCATTATCCCCGCACTCCTCTTTTAATCTGCCAAATTCTTTTTTATTTTTATCTGCTAGCTGCCAAGTGCGCGTAATCACTTCGCCCACTCGCCCCATAGCTTGAGAATCTGAACTTGTGATAGAAAAAATACCCAAATCATGCAATGTATCCTCAGCCGCAATGCTCTCTGGGCGGATTCTAGAATCTGCAAAGGCGACATCTTCTTTAATGCGCTTATCTAAGTGATGACAAACCATAAGCATATCTAAATGCTCATCTATAGTATTTTTTGTATAGGGGATAGTGGGGTTAGTCGAGGCAGGCAGGATATTTAGCTCGCCTGCTACTTTAATAATATCAGGCGCATGCCCGCCGCCCGCACCTTCGGTATGGAAAGTGTGTATAGTGCGTCCATTAATGGCTTTAAGCGTATCCTCCACACAGCCAGCTTCATTTAGCGTATCAGTGTGGATTGCCACTTGCACATCATATTTATCTGCGACATTTAGCGCGTGATTAATGACTGCTGGTGTGCTACCCCAATCCTCGTGAATCTTTAGCCCCAAAGCACCGCTTAATATTTGCTTAGATAATGCCGCTTCACTTGAGCTATTGCCTTTGCCAAAAAAGCCTAGATTCATAGTGTATTCCTCAGCAGCTTTTAACATTTGCTCTAGATTCCATTTGCCAGGCGTGCAAGTAGTCGCACTTGTCCCAGCAGTAGGTCCCACGCCTCCTCCAATCATCGTAGTAATGCCGCTATATAGGGCTGTTGGTATTTGCTGTGGAGCGATAAAGTGAATGTGCGTGTCAATGCCACCAGCCGTCACAATTAAGCCTTCCCCTGCGATTACTTCCGTGCTAGCTCCCACAATCATATTAGAATCTACACCATCTTGTGTATCTTTATTCCCAGCCTTGCCAATGCCTACGATTTTCCCTGCTTTTATACCAATATCTGCTTTAATAATCCCGCTATAATCAATAATCACAGCATTTGTAATTACCAAATCAAGCGCATCTTCGCCCTCATTGACACTTTGCGCCATACCATCGCGGATACTTTTGCCTCCACCAAATTTAATCTCCTCGCCATAAATCGCGTAATCTTTTTCAATCTCTGCAAACAAATCAGTATCGCCAAGCCGTATTTTATCGCCTAGTGTGGGACCATACATCGCCACATAATCTTTTCTTGAAATCTTTGCCATTTTGCCCACCTTTAGTTTGCAAAATCTTTTAGCTTTGCTATGGCTTTAGCTTTAGAATCTGCACTAATTTGCGCGTTAGTCAAATCATTAAAGCCAAACACCCTTTTATTACCACCAAAATCAATAAGCGCGATAGTCTTGCTCTCACCGGGCTCAAAGCGCACACAAGTGCCAGAGGGAATATCTAGCCGCTTGCCAAAAGCTTTGGCTCTATCAAAGGATAATTTTTTATTGGTTTCAAAAAAGTGAAAATGGCTGCCCACTTGAATAGGTCTATCGCCATTATTTATAACCTCAAGCGTTGTTATTTCCTTATTTGCATTAATCTCAATTTCATCATCTTTAGTGATAATCTCGCCTGGGATTATTCCGCCATTATACGCGATTGGATTATGGATTGTGACAAGCTTTGTGCCATCAGGAAAGGTTGCCTCCACTTGCACTTCGGTTAGCAATGAAGCCACACCCTCCATACATTCGCCCTCCTTTAGAATCTCCCTGCCTAGCTGCATAAGCTCTGCTACTGAATGCTTACCCTCTCTTGCTAGCTCCATAATCTCCATACTAATAAGCGCCATACCCTCAACATAATTTAGCTTAATACCCCGCTCTTTACGCTCTTTTGCCAAACTGCCCGCGTAATGCAGCATAAGCTTATCTAGCTCTCTTGGTGTTAGTCTCATTTCACACTCCTTTAAGCATCAATATTTAAGCAAAATTTTACATGATTCCACTCGCGCGGATTCTATAAACTAAAATCTTAATAGAAACTTATTTCAGATACAATTTATGTAAAATATTTGTATAAATATACACTTAATATATGCGAAGCACATAGATTTGCGCAAACGCTTTGAATAAGCGATAATTATGCTTTTGTGTAGTGGTCTTTGCCCCATTCACACATCGCATCAAGTATGGGGATAAGCGATTTGCCTCTTTGAGAAAGGCTATATTCCACGCGCGGAGGGATTTGTGGGTATTCTGTGCGGATAATGAGATTATCATTTTCTAGCTCTCTTAATGCGTTTGTAAGTGTCTTAAACGACACGCCTTGCAAATATCGCTTCATTTCATTATAGCGCACCACTTCGCCGCGAAAGAGGCAATACAGAATGCTCATTTTATATTTGCCAGCAATGAGTGATAGCGTGTAGGCAAAAGGCGTTTCTTGCAGGCATTTAGCATTTTGACAATTAAACTTTATAGAATCTAGCGTATCATTTTGGGCATTTGTCATATTCTCTCCTTTGGGGGCGATTATAGCACATTGATATTTACAAATTGCGTGGCGCATACATCATAATGAGTGCGCCGCATATTGCCAAAAGAGCGCCTATAATATCCCACTTATCGGGCTTAAAGTTATCAATAAACATAGCAAATCCCACACTTAGCGCGATAAATATCCCTCCATAAGCCGCATATACGCGCCCAAAGCCCTCTACCTGTAAAGTAGCCAGCACACCATACAAGCCTAGCAATATAAGCCCTCCTAAGCCCATATAGAGATTTTTGCCCTCTTTAAGCCACAGCCACACGAGATAACCCCCGCCAATCTCGCATAAACCCGCGAGTATGAAAATACAAATTGAGCGCAACATTATGATTTCCTCCTAGATTCTATATTCCACACTTTCTAAAGGCTAGATTCTATAACCTTGCTTTTAGCATAAGCATATCCGGTAGATAGGCAATTTGTGGCTTATTTCTTATTCATTTTTTTTTTTGTAAAACACCAAGCCTGCTTTTAATACCCGCTTTTTAAGAAGGATATATGATGAAACAAACTAAAGCAGTATGGCGATTTTTTGGCTTGCCATTTTTGACAAAACTAACCGCCATAGAGCCGCAATTTGTGGCACTTGAAAGTAAAAAATATCTTACTTGCATACGCATAAGGCATACTTATAGAATCTGTGGTTTATATCCTTTTTATTTTAACGAAATATATTTTCCTTACGTATATTGGCTTTTAAAAACGCGTAGTGCAGTGCTTTTAGGCATTGATGGTATGAGTTTATCGCTAGGGGAATACATCGCCACTTCGCCAGATAGCGCGGCTAAGATTATCGCACTTGTGCGCAATATAGCCCCGCAGCAAGCGCATAATGTCCTGCGCGTGATTGAGCGGTTAAAGCAGAGCTATTTGCACCCTAAGCATTATATTTTTTCGTATGATAAAGATGAAGTGAGTGCGCTTTGTGAGATTGAATGCACTTTTAAGCGTGATATTGCGCAGCTAGCGCCAAAGGTGTTTATGTATAATGGTTATTTATTGCCCAGAAATCATTTTGAAATAGGTGTATTTTTGTATAAGCATGGCTTAAATATTTTAGAATCTAGCACTCTGCAGCAAATAAGAAATAAGGATATTATCGATGTGGGTGGCTTTATTGGTGATAGCGCGATAGTGTTTGAGAGGGAATTTTGCGATAAAACTATTCATAGTTTTGAAGCGACACAAGCAAATTTTAAACTTATGCTGCAAACTTTAGCCCTCAACCAAAGTAAGCGCATTGTGCCTATTAATAAAGGACTAGGCGCAAAAGAGGAGCAAAGGGAAATTTCTGTGCTAGGCTCTGGCTCGACTATGAGTAAAGAGGGACGAGAGAGGTATAAGGATACATTCACTACAGAATCTGCGCATATTATTACGCTAGATGATTATGTGGCGGAAAATAATATTGAAGTAGGGTTTATAAAGGTAGATATCGAGGGCTTTGAGCAGGCGTTTTTGCAAGGCGCAATACATACGATAAAATCCCAAAAGCCCGCTATGCTCATTAGCATTTATCATAATGTGAGTGATTTTTTTGACATAAAGCCGCTCATAGAATCTTGGGATTTGGGCTATACTTTTAAGTTTTACAAGCCAACTGAGGGCAATATCAGCATTGAAATGGCGCTATATTGCGAGGTGCTATGAGCTTGAAGATATTTAGAATTTTAAAAATATGCTAGATTCTGTGAATTTATAGAATCTAAGCATTGTGCTAAGTATTTTTGCACATTATAAAATGGCACGATGATGGCGACTTTGGGCGCTTTTTGCTGTGAATGATGTAACATAGCATAATCCTTAAAATTAAAATAAAGCGCGCATTATAGCAGGTTTTAGCTTATTTGGCGCCAGTTTATGGAGCGTTATAGAATCTATACCTGCTTATGTTTAAACCTTATAAAGGTTAGATTCTGTAACATCGCAAATACGATTTTATATTTATTTTCACAATTTTCCCAAAGGAGCAAGCGATGAAAAGGGCTATTGTGCTAGGCGGTGGAGGCTCAAAAGGTGCGTATCAAATCGGTGCTTGGCGCGCACTAAATGAGCTTGGCATCACATATAGTATCGTTACAGGCACAAGCATCGGCTCGCTTAATGGCGTGATGATGGTGCAGGGGCATTATGAGCGGGCATTGCAGCTGTGGAGCGAAATTAGCATTGATAAAATCGTGCTAAATGGGCTTAATCTACGCACAGACTTTAACTATTACAAAGACAATAGCGATAAACTCATTCCCTTTATCAAAAGTTATGCTAATAATAAAGGCATGGACATCGCGCCGCTCAAAAAGCTCATCGATGGCGTGGTTGATGAGAGTTTTTTTACCTCGCCTATTGATTATGGCTTAGTAAGTGTGAAGTTTCCCTCATTTGCGCCTGTGCAAAAGCACAAATCCCAACTCACACTAGCAAATCTAGCTCTTTGGGTGCTAGCCTCTGCTTCGTGTTTTCCTGCTTTTCCAGTGTGTGAGATTGATGGGGAGAATTACATTGATGGCGGGTATTATGATAATTTGCCAATTAATCTTGCCTTTGAGCTAGGCGCGCAAGAAGTCATTGCCATAGCGCTCAATCCCGATACGCATTTTTATAGCGCTCACCCGCTTGTAAGGACGATACAGCCCATTGCGCCATTAGGGGGAATGCTTGATTTTGACAGCACAAGCATTAGTGAAAATATAGAAATTGGCTATCTTGATACGCTAAAAAGCTTTGGAAAGCTCTGGGGTAGGGCATATAGCTTTAAGATAGATGTGGCGTTTATGCAGCGGCTAAGTCTTGCGTTACGCGCGGCTTTGGCTTATTTATTGCATAGTGAATTAAAAGAGACAAAAATTTTACCCCTTAACATTCACAAAGCCCTTGATATGCTCACTCCCCAAGATTATAATATTTTTGGCTTAAGCCCCCTGCATAATAGAATTTTGAAGCTTTTAAGTATGCAATCGCCGCAGTTTGCGTATATTGAGCGGGCGTGTGCTAGTGAAGGTGTAAGCTTTGAGGTGGGCAATCTTAATTTATATGCTGCTAGTCTTAATCTTATAGAATCTGTAATGGCGCATTTTGGGCATTTTACACGCGATAGAATCTACACATTTGAACAAGTATGCGATGAGCTTCATTTGAAGGCTGACAAAAATTGCGCGCTTAATTTGCAAAATACCGATAAAGAGCTGCTTGGGGGATTTTTTAGCCTTTGTTTGGCGTATATGCCTTGAATTTATAGAATCTAAGCGCATAGGGCAAAAGTGAAGCAGTTTCAAAAGATTTATGTTGAAATTACTGATTATTGCGCGCTTAATTGTGGATTCTGTCCAAGTGGTGGGCGCAAAAGTAGGCGCGGGCAAATGGATTTAGAGCTATTTAGGCAAATATGCACCCAAATTCAGGGCAAAACAAAGCGCGTATGCTTGCATATTTTGGGCGACCCGCTAAGTGCTAGGGATTTTGAGCATTATGCAAAGACTTTGGCACATTTTGGGCTTAAGGTGGAGTTAGTAACTACAGGTTTATTTTTGCATAAGCAGCATTTTGCGATGCTTTCGCGCCCACCTTTTGTGCAGGTTTGCTTTTCTTTAAGTGCGTTTGTGGCAAATCCTTGTGTGCTTACAATGCAGCATTTGGAGCAGATTCTGTATTTTTGCGCGTTTAATTTGGAGCAGAATTCGCCTATTTTTATTAATCTGCGCTTGCATGAGGGGGATATGCATAAACCCCTTGCGCAGGATATATTAGCGCGCATTTATAGGTTTTTTCATGTGAGGGAAGATGAGATGACACAAGGGCGCATAAGGCTTGGCAAAAAGGTGCTTTTAATATTCACGCGCGTTTTTGAATGGGAGCAGGTTTTTGAAAAGGAGCGGAGGGATATGGCAAATGTGCGTGCGCTAAAAGTGTATAAGGCAAAGGCGCGCGAGACAAAGCAGCCTTTGCAAGAGAGTAAGCCTTTTTCAAAGACGCAAGATTCTATATTATGCTATGGGGCAAGTGGGCAGATTGGGATTTTGAGTAATGGCGAGCTTGTGCCTTGCTGTATTGATTATGAGGGCAGGGCGAGCTTTGGCAATGTGCGGGAGCGGGATATAAAAAGTATGCTAGATTCTATAAATTTTAGGCATTTTGCCTCTATGCTAAAGCAGGGCAAAGCTCCTTGCGAGCTGTGCCAAAAGTGCGGATATAAATATATTTTGGGCTAGATTCTATAGGCGAAAGAATCTATTCTTGTTTATCTTGTGGAGGGGAAAGCTTGGGGGTTGAAGCGTATTTGCTGGTGTATTGTGTGCTTTCGGCTAGATGTGCTAATTTCTCATAATGTTGCTTACTTTCTTTAATTACTTCTTCTATAGCAAGTCCTTGCATAATAATTTTGTAGAGATTTGGGCGTGTTTTCTTCCAGTTGCGTAATGTCTGCACATCTACACCCAAAAATGCTGCTATGTCTCTCTTTGTCATTTTATTTTCTATCATTTATAATTTTTTTTAAACGATAGCCAAAAAACTTTAAAAAACTAACAGCATAATATATATCTGAAATTATTATAAAAAGCATAATATTTATTTTTTATAAAGTATTTAGATTTTATAATAGTTCTGCGCATGAGACTTTAATCACGAGGTACAAAAGTTAGTGTTTGGGTGTATTGGAGATATTTTATGCAGATTTTTAGTAGGAGTGGGTTATGTTAGAGATACAATCTAAGTATATTAGTTTTATTAAGGAGGTGCAAGAGTTTATAAAAGATATTGAAAATATGGATAAGACAAAGCAGAATAAGCTTATTGTAGACATCAGCCATCAAGAGCTGTGTGTAGTTGTCGTGGGTGGTTTTAGCGCTGGTAAAAGCACACTTATTAATCAGTTTTTAGGCGAAGATATTTTAGCCACAGCCTTAACACCAGAAACAGCTTTGGCAACAGAGCTTAGATTCCACAATGAAAATTTTTATGAGGCTATAAAAAGCGATGGAAGTTCCCAAAGATTTGAGCTTTCACAGAGTGAGGAGATTAAGCAACAAGCAGGAAAATTTGCTTATCTAAAATTATTTTTAAATAATGAAAAATTAAAGCAAATTGAGCCTTTGATTTTAGTCGATATGCCTGGTTTTGGAGCTCCTGTGGAAGAACATAATCAAGCTATTATCAATTATCTTTCAAAAGGTGTTTATTTTATAGTTTTAACAAGCGTGGAGGATGGCAATATCACTAAAAGTATGCTAAGAGAAGTGGAAAATATCATAAATTTTGGCAAAGACTTTAGCTTTGTCTTAAGCAAAACAAATCTTAGGAGCAATGAAGATGTGAGGGCTGTTAAAGACGAAATACAATCACAACTTCAAGAGGAGTTTAACTATACAAGAGGGGTAATTTCTGTAGATAAAAATAGTGCGGAAAGTTTTGAAAAAATCCTTATGGATATAAATCCTAATCAACTGTTTCAAAAAATATATGAGGCGTATTTAAAAGAGTTTTATTTTGACATAAGTTCAAACCTAAAATTAAAAATAGCAACCCTAAAATCCTCCAAAGAAGAAATACAAAAAGTCTTGGAAGATTTGCAAAAAGGTGTGAATGATGTCAGAGATTTAAAGGAGAAAGTGATTAGTGATGTTGAGGATAAATTCTCCCACAGTAGTACTGAGAGTATTGTTAATGCTGTTGGCAATGAGTTAATGTTGCGCAAAAAGGAGCTTGTCTCATTAATGGGCGATAGAGAATCTTTTAATAGTGAAGTAAATTCTATTGTTAAGAATGTTCTTATAATTGAAGTTAATCGCAAGCTTAAGCGTGTTAACGAATACATAACATATAGATTTGACAGTAAAATTAAAGATATTGCAGCTAGCTTTAATCCCGAATTTCAAAAAGGTTTTACAGATGTCTTGGCTACAACAACAAACATGATTTCAGATGAAATGACAAAACATCTTCCGCAGTGGAAAGAGGGTGGTCATATGGCAATAATTGCTGTTTTAGTTTTAAAGATACTTGATGCTGCATGTCAGTTTTTGAAATCTGAACGAATAGAAAGACTGAAAGAAGATAAAATTGTTAATGAAGTTGTGCCTTCAGTAAAGGCGCAGTTAAGGAATAAATTGCCCGCAAAACTTCAAGAGTATATAGAGCAAACTACCCAAAATGCCGCGGCTAAATTTGAAGAGCTCATCAAGCAAAAAGAAGCCGAAGTCGCTCAAAGTGCCAAAGAAAAAGAAGAAAACAAAAAAGAGTTGGAAGTTGAAATTTCAAAGCTTTCCAGAGCAAATGCTGCAATCAGCGAGCTTGCAAATCAATTGTTTTAAGGAGAAAAAATGAAACTCATCAAAGAATTTGAAAATTTAGAGCAATTTGTCGCCAAAAATGATTTAAAGTCTTTAGTCGCAGGCATTTGCGATGAAAATGGTAACGAGCTTAGTGTGCCCACAAGCAAGGAGCTTGCAAAGTGGCTTGAAGACAATAATGATAAGGGTAAAAAGCTCAAATTAGGTATAGTCGGCAGGGTCAAAGCCGGCAAAAGTTCGCTTTTAAATGCGATATTTTTTTCTGGCAAGGATATTTTACCTAAAGCTGCTACACCTATGACCGCAGCCTTAACTTTGCTTAGCTATGATGAAAATTTCTCTGCAAGCGCAGAATTTTTCACCCAAGAAGATATTGAGGCTTTAAAACAAGAGCATAGCATATACGAAAAAGAATTGAGAGAAAAAATAGAAGCTAAATTTCAAGAGCTTAAAGGAAAAGCGACCAGTCAAAACAGTCAAAAAAGCGATGATGAATTAAGAGAAAGCGCACAGACAAGTATTGAAAGGGAAATGAGAAAAACTACACTTTATGCGAGCTTTGAGCAATATGAAAAAATTAAGCAAAGCATGCTTGGGGTGAATGATTTAAAAGCAGAGATAATGACCTCAAGTTTAGAGGAACTGCAAGATATTTTAAAAGACTATGTAGGCGAAAGTGGCAAATACATGCCCTTTACCAAAGCAACGACCTTAAATTTAAATATCGACAGCCTCAAAGATATACAAATCATCGATAGCCCGGGCATAAATGATCCTATCGTCTCGAGAGAAGAGCGCACGAAAAAGCTTCTAAAAGACTGCGACGCGGTGTTTTTAATCTCGCCTGCGGGGCAGTTTTTAAGTGCTGAGGATTTAAGCTTACTGGATAGGATTAGCGATAAAGAGGGCATTGCTGAATTTACTATTATCGCCTCACAAGCGGACAATCAGCTCTTTGGCTCAGCCAAAGACAAGGCAAATGGCGTTTTAAGCGAGGCAAGCGAGTATAATAGACAGGATTTAAGCGCTCATCTTAAAAAAACTATGCTAGATTTCAAGGCTCAAAGAAGCTCACAAAGTGTCAAAAACACTTGCGACAAGCTTGCTAACTCGCCTGTGATTTTAAGCTCAGCAGCGTGCTTTTCTATGCTTGAGAGCTTTGATAACAAGGCTTCTTGGGATAGCAATTTACAAAAAATCTGGGACAACTTAAACGAAGACTACAAAGACTATTTCAGCGACGCAAGCAGTGCCAAAGAAAATCTCAAACTCATCGCAAATATCGACAAGGTCAAAGAAAGGCTAGACGAAGTAAGAGCAAACAAAAAGCAAATTTTAGAGACCAAGAAAAACGAGTATTTGCAAGCTAAGATAAAAACCCTAGCAGACTACACCAAAGGCATAGAACAAATCATCAACGACAGGATAGAGGAGCTAAACAGCAAGGATTTAGAGCAAATCTCAAAGCAAATCAGCGAGCTCAAAAAGAAAAAAGCAGACACGACAGTCTTTGTCGATGATGCTTATGATGACCTTTGTGCGGACTTTATCACAGATTTAAAAGATGAGCTTAAGTCATCTAAGAAAAGTTATTTTAAAGAGGGTAAAGGAAGCATTAAAGACAACAAGGACACAGGTACAGAAAGCTATGAAGCCAGCACAAGCAAGTGGTATAAGTTTTGGACTTGGGGAAGAACTGAAAGAAAAACAAGGGAATTTCAAATCATCTATGCGGGCGATGTGCGTAATGCCTTAGAAGAAATGATTTCAAATCTACAAGACTTGCTCAATGATGAGATTAAAAAACGCAGCAGAACTTGGAAAAGCGCGCTTTTATCTAAGCTTGTAAGCGTCTTAAGAGAGCATTTAGGCGATGATAATATCGACACCGCAAGCATTGTAAGAATCATCAAAAATATCATCAATTCTTTGCCTAAGCCTGATGTTGATTACAGCGATGCTTTGCCTAGCGACCTTCATAAGAGTGGGAAATTAACAGAGTATGCGGCTGAAAGATTTATCGATGATGCCACTGAATTTGTAAGTGATTTTTCAAGCGAAGTTGAAGAGGACATCAGAGAGCTTTGCTCAAAACTTGAAACAAATCTTAAAAAAATCAAAATTGCCGATGAAATTTTCAAAGGCTACGAAGCAGAGCTAAGCAAGCTTGAAAATGAGTTAAAAAACAAAAAATTATCCCTAGACAAATACGACAAAATGCTTAAAGACTTAGAAAATATTGCAAAAGAAGTAAGATGAGAAAATTTATCTTTAATGTTTTTAGAAAATGCTTTGCCCAAGAATTTCAACAAGAAGAAGAGAAATTCAAAAAACTTAATGTTTTGCATCGAGATTTAGTTTTAAAATATGAGAGCTTAGAAACAAATTTAAGTGAAAACATGAAAAACTTAGAGGATTTAAATCTTAAATTTCAAATTGTTTCAAATGTCTTGCAAGCCACAAATCACAACGAGCATTTAAAAGCTTTTAGCCAGAGCTTGGAAGAGTGGGTAAAATTCAGCAGCGAGGGTGTGGATTTAAACGATGAAATAGAAATTTTTCTCAAGCTCAAGAATATAGAGAAAAAATTAGAGCTTGTTTGTGCTTATCCTAAACTTTATCAGAATCCCATCATCGCAGTGGGTGGGGGCTTTAGCTCTGGCAAAAGTGAGTTTATCAGCTCTTTTATAGAGGATGAAAATTTTAAACTCGCTATTGATATAAAGCCTACGACAGCCATTCCTGCTTATGTTTTTAATGATGAAGATAGTAAAGTGCTTGCTAATACTTATAAGGAAGCCTTTGTAAATTTAGATGAGATTCAAAAGGGCATTTACTCTCAATTTTCACATGATTTTATAGAAGCTTTTGGGTTTAATCTTAAGGATATTATGCCTTTTGTGGTGTTGGGGGTGAATATGAGGCTTAAACACCTTTGTTTCATTGATACTCCAGGTTATAATCCTTCAGGCTCTGGATTTAGTAGTGGCGATTCTGGTGTGGCTAGAGAGTTTTTAGGCAATGCAGACACGCTCTTTTGGCTCATAGGGCTTGATGCAAATGGCACGATAAGCACGAGTGATTTAAAGTTTTTAAATACCTTAAACTTAGAAGATAAAGAGCTTTTTATTATCCTAAACAAAGCGGATTTGAAATCTAATGAAGATTTAGAAGATATTTTAGACAATATCGCAGGCATTTTAGATGATGAATTGATAGGGTTTGGAGGCATTTCTGCATATAGTGCAAAGAGAAATAAAGAATATGCTTTTAGGAAAATGTCCTTGCTTGAGTATATGGATACGCTAAAAGTCAAAAAGCAGATTCATAATGAGCTTGTAAAAGAGCTTTATGAGGTTGATGAGATGGTGCAAAAAGACCTTTTGCTTGCTATTAAGGAAAGAAAGTTCTATGCCAGCGCATTAAAGAGTGTGGAAATTGACTTGCTCCAAAATGGGCTTGATGATTTTTCTAAGCCTTATTACATGAGGATTGGCAGGCTTAAGGACTCGCAGGACACAAGGGATTATGAGCATAAATTAAATGAGCTTGGCAAACATATAGAGAAACTTAAAAGTACTATTGATGGTGTTTTCAAGAAAGTTTCTCCTTTACAAAGAAGAATTTATACACAAGATGATGTAGAAAGTCAATTGGATTTTGAAATACCACAGGTTGAAATACCTAACGAGAGAGAACCGCTTACTCCTCCAGATAGGCAGCGAAAAAAAAGAAAGATAAGTGACGAGTGTGTTGTGGAATCTCATATGCCTCTTTTATTTAAGCTATTTTGGAAACAATAGGAGCTCTTTATGGTAGGTGCTTTTGGTATGTTTGTTATGATTATTTTTAGTATTTTTGGGCTTATCTTAGTGGCCATGTTTTGGTTTGCCGCTGTTATGATAGCTGGGTGTTGTGTCGTTTTGCTCTTATGTCTTAATCAACCCTATCCTTATGATATTATTTTGAGCAGCAGTTTTTTAGCTTTTATAGGCTATGTGGCATATCGACAATTAAAAAATAAGGAGCTTTCCATGCCTGTGCGAATAATAAAATTATATTATTGTAACAACTGCAGTTATAAGGTACTTCATACGCAGGGTGATGTGCTGCCACCCCTACCCCCATCAATATGCCCAAAGTGTAAGCAGGGCATTAAAAGTAAACTTCCTAAAGCGTTAGATTTATTAGACCCACGCTTATTCTTTTATACATTTAAAAAGGTTTAAGGTTTTAGTGTCTAAGGTATAGGTTCCATAATCGTAAAATTTTATAAATCTTAGATTTCATAAAATACAGAATCTGGCGCACAAAAGCACACAATTAAAGTAGTGCATCACAATATGGAATTATTTTTGCTAGAAGTGTGGAAATAGATTCTAAAAGGAATTAGAATACGCACTTAAAGGGATTTTATGAAAAAGCTATTAGTGATGATTGCTTGTGTGCTTTGTTTGAGCGAGGTGGCAAATGCGCTTGATTTAGCGCGTTTGCTTTTAACAGGGCGTCCTAGTGGGCATATGGGTATGTATTATCAAGGTATGACGGGCGGTGCGCCGAGCTTTGTAGATGCCAATGTCTCCTTAGCCTATGAGACACAACGCTTTCAAGGTATAGGGCTTGGCGGCTCTATGTGGGCTGCTACAAAGCTCTATCAGGCTCATGGAGGGGATTTTGCTAAAGTCAAAGATGGCTTTGTTTTTACAGAATTGTATGCGAGCTTTCTTAATCCTAATCGTATAAGCGTGTATGCAGGGCGATTTAAAACCGATAGCGAGTGGATTAAGCATTTCACACAAGGTGCGTCGGTTACTTATGAGGATATTGAAAATCTAAAAGTTGATTTTATATGGGCAAATAAAAATGCTTATGTAACCAATTATCGTATGGATAATTTTCAAAATCCCTATGGCAGCGTGGGCGCTATTTATCTTGGCGCGACTATCACACTGCCTGAATCTCCCCTGCAAATTACACCTTATATGTATGTAGCCCCTGATGATTTTACCTCATTTGGTGCAAAGGTGCTTGTGGCTGTGCCGGCTGGGAGCTTTACGCTCTTTGGCAAAATGCACTTTTTATCTTTTGTAAGCCGCAATGATAGGGTGATTGATTATTCAAGCACTAATGGCGATGGCGGCTTTGTGTGGCTTGAGGGTGGTGGAAAGTGGCAAGGCTTAAGCGCTGGAGGTGGGGTTCTCTCTGTGGCTGAAAATGGCGCTAGGGGCATTGACTCATTTGGTCAAAGCAGCCATTTTGAGCGGCGTGAGGGGTTGTTTTATAATAATGCCACAACACTTTATGGCTTTTTAGAATATGATTTAAAGCAATATGTGCAGCTTGATGCGGCTATTAGGCATACGACTGTAACGAATAAAAATATTTTTAACTGGGAGGTGGGCTTAGTCTCACAGCCTCAACATAATATTAAATTAGGTGTGAAAGTTATAGGAATGATAAATAATGCCGATTTTACCCTTGATAATTCCATTTTTGCTAATGACGGCAGGAATTATCTTATGACTCGTCTTTTTGGGCAAGTCAATTTTTAGTTTAAGGAGCAAGAATGAAAAAAGTGTATGTGTCTTTGGCTGTAGCAACTAGCCTAGCAGTAAGTATGAATGCGGCGGAAATTAATCCATTTGGACATTTAGGTGCGTTCTATCATCAAGGGCTTGGTGGAATGGGCGTGCTTGATAAAAATGGCAAAGAAGTGCAAGCAGCCTATGCGAATGTAAGCGCACGCGCAGGGATTGATATAGGACTTGGCTCAAATATTAGTATAGGGCTTGGCGGCTGGGGTGGCTATCCTTTCTATAGCACTGGTTTTAATCCATCAAGTGGCGATGAAGATTTGGTAGGTGAGAGCGCATTTCCTAAAAAAGGTGATGTTTCTGATGCGTATGTGCGCTATGATGGCACAACACTAAGCTTTGCGCTTGGACGCTTTGATATGGGAGAATTTTTCCTAGGTAAGGCAAAAGATTCTGAAACAAAGAGCTACACAGGTGTGGATTGGATTTATGGTAATGTGCAAGGCGGCGCGCTTAATGTGCAAGGCGGCGTGATGGGACTTTGGGCATATTGGAGAAACTCCGCACTTGGCGCAGGGCAAGCATACAATCGTATGGGCTATGAGCTATCAAGCTTTGATACTTACCAAAATTACAAGAATAGCACCGATATTGGCGAGCTTGTAGGCGCTGGACTAGACTTTGACTTTGGCGTGGTGAAACTCTCTCCATTTGTGTCATACTTGACAGATGTCAATACTTCTGTTGATAGCGTAAAAAATACCAATGGTGTAGATGATGTGCTAAATGCCGGTGCAAAGGCACAAATTGAGCTAGGTAGCGGGAATTTAAAGTCTATCACTACACTTCGCGCAGTATATGGCACAAGCAATATTACAGGCAAGGGCAATAGCACAAATGGCTTGACATTCTGGGCTGATGAAGAGCTAAGATTTAATGATATTTTTAAATTTGGTGCGGGCTATGTCTCACAAGATGAAAATTCCAATCTTTTAGATTTTGGTAATAGAGCGAGATTCTATGGCTATCGCAATGGTATGCCTAATATGTATGGCACTTATGGCAGCAACCTTGGCGCAGGCTATGGACAATCTACTTATTATGTATTTGGTGGTATAGAGGCTAAGCGCGTAGGGCTTGACTTGCTCTGGTCTGGTGGAGATTATAAAGAATTATCAGCCGTTGGCTCGCTTAAAATTTGGGAGAGAGGCGATAAACTCTACTTCACAGTGGGTGCTGGATATATCCATAATGAAGTGCCTGCAGGCAAAGACCAAAATTCTGTGCTAGCTTTTGGTAAGCTTGGATTCTAAGGCTATTGCAGCAATTTTAACTTCGCATTTTAGAGGCTAGATTCTATAATTCCGCGCTGTTGCTTTTGCTAGCACAAAAGCCGCGCGGTCTTGTTTGCTGGCAAGTGAATTGCCCTGCAACGCCTAAAGTATAAAGTTATAGCTGCTTTAAGCATCTATCAACTTATTTTTAAAGGCTAGATTCTATAAATTTATAGAATCTAGCCTGTCTATTACTTCTCATTTAGTTTAACTTCTAATTTGTTTTATTTTGCCCTCAATTTTCTGGCACTTAATTCACTCGCACACTCCCTTAAACAGAAGCATAGACAAAGCATGCTACAATCGCACTATTTATTTTGCCTATTTTTAAGGAATGGTATGAGCGTGGATTTAGGACAATATGATGTGGCAATTATTGGGCTAGGCGTGGCTGGGAGCAATCTTGCTGCGCTTTTAGAGCCTCATCTTAAAGTAATTGCTATTGATAAAAAAGATATGCAAGGGGATTGCTTTGATAGAGGCTTTCATAAGCCTTGCGGTGGGCTATTATCACAAGGCGCGCAAAAAGCCTTTGCTATGCAGGGCTTAAATCTCCCCAAATCCGTGCTAGTAAGCCCGCAAATTTTTGCCATTAATACCATTGACTTTGGCTACCCCTATGCCTCATATATCCAAAAATGCTATGTGAATATGGAGCGACATCGCTTTGATTTATGGCTTAAATCGCGCATTAAAGCGCATATTAGCGTATTTCATCGCGCCTCTTTTAAGGCTATAAAGCAAAACGAGCAGGGATTATATGAAGTGCATTTCACACAAAGGCAAAATGAGCTAATTTCTAACTATCACTGCCGCGCTAAGCTTGTAGTGGGCGCAGATGGCGCAGCTAGCCATATCCGCGCGTTTAGTTATCCTAATCTTAAGATTAAGAGTTTTATTTGCATTCAAGAATGGTATAAAGAGGGCAATACGCCCATGCTTTCATGCATTTTTGATAAAGATTTGACAAAAAGTTATAGCTGGAGTATGTCAAAAGATGATTATTTTATCTTTGGCGGCGCGTATGCGCATAAGGATTCTCAAAAAATGTTTAATGAGCAAGTAGCGCGACTAAAAAGCATAGGATTTCACTTTGGTAAGAAAATAAAGCGCGAATCTTGCCTCGTGCTACAGCCTACAAGGTGGCGTGATTTTCCGCGTGGGCATAGTGGGGTGTTTCTCATAGGTGAGGCAGCTGGATTTGTGAATGCAAGCACATTGGAGGGCATAAGCGGAGCTATGCACAGCTCTAGAATCTTAGCCCATATTTTAAATACAGAATCTATGCTTGATACAGATTCTATATTTACAGAATCTACGCACGCGCAAATCCCAAACAACGCGCTTTCCCCCTATGATGCGCTTAATAAATGGCGCAAAAATCTTCATACGCGCTACACAAAAGCCACGCGTATGTTAGTGCTAAAAACGCTTGTGCGCTCGTTTATGCGCTATCCATTTATGTTTATCCC
This sequence comes from Helicobacter jaachi, assembly GCF_000763135.2. Lineage (NCBI taxonomy): Bacteria > Pseudomonadati > Campylobacterota > Epsilonproteobacteria > Campylobacterales > Helicobacteraceae > Helicobacter > Helicobacter jaachi. The sequence goes on from NZ_JRPR02000007.1 coordinate 54,624, forward strand.
ATGTCTTAGACGCCTTATCCTGCGCTTGGGTGTGTTGAGCATTAGAGCGGGGTTAAGAGAGCATACTATTATTTAAAAATTAGTCGATATAATCGCTAGAAATTTATCATTTTTTTAAGGTATAAAATAATGAAAAGATATTTATTTATGCTTTTTATGGCGATTTGTGTGGCGTATGCAGGTGAGAGCGGAGGCTTTATAGGCGGGAGTTTAAGCTTAAATAACACCCACTATAGCGGCACTTACAGCGCGGTAAGTAATGGCATAATCACGCAATACCCACATAGCAATGATTCTAGCGATAAATTTGGGCTATCTGTGCGTTTTGGTTATCAAAAATTTAGTGCCGATTCGCGCTTTGGTGGTAGATTCTATGTTGAATACAACAATAATGGCTATGCGGCATATCGCGATGAGGGTGGCAAGGCGCATAAAATGGACGCTTACGCGCTTGGGCTAAATGCTGATGTGCTTTTTGAGCTTGTGAGCTTAAATGGCGTGGTGCTTGGGATTTTTGCCGGTGGAGGCGTGGTGTTTGATAATCATAAATTTACAAACGCGCAATATGCCATTTATCAAGAAAATCCTTATGTAAATAGAGGCGCGACTTTAAGCGGATATGGACTTGCTTATCAAGGTGGCGTATCGCTTAGCTTTGCGGGCAAACATCGCTTGGAGTTTGAAATAAAGCGCAGCGGGGTGGTGAGTGATTATGATTCTGGCTTTATATATGTAGGTGCAAATGCGGAGCGGCTGGAGCTTGAAGCGCGCGGCTTTTTGAGCTATAGAGTGAATTATGCGTATGTGTTCTAGGAGGTGTAAGGTGAAAAAAATATACTTTTTTATGCTCTCTTTGGTGCTTTTATGCACAGCACAAGATGCAGATACCAAAAATGGCGCATTTTTTGCCATAGGTGGCAGCTACACTCCACAAATGCACTATGATATAGAATCTAGCACGCTCAAAACGCCACTTTACACAGGTGGTATCAAATATGGGGCGCGGCATTATTTTGGCAATATGCTGGGCTTGCGCCTGTATATTCCCATAGAGGGCGGACATAGCAATTTTGGCGATGTGTATAATCCCACAAACGCGAGCTTTGCCTCCATTGGTATGGGTGGAGATATACTTTTTGATATTGGCTCATCTAGGCGCAGTATAGGGATTTTTGCCGGTGGTGAAGTGGGCTATGCGTATTATTGGCTAGATTCTATGCACGCGCGCGGTGTGCAAAGCAATGTCCATTTAGGCATAGCACTTAATTTTAATCCGCGATTTGCCCTGCATTTGGGCGTGAAGCAATACATCAACCGCCCGCAGCAAGAAAAGCTTGTCATAAGTTCGTCTATAAGCGACTATGGTGGGTTTGTGGATTTTGTCTTTAAGCTTGATAATGGCAGCATTTCACGCGAGCAGGCATTAAGAAATGAAATATATGAAAAACAAGCCAAAGAGCGCTCTCTTGCTGAAGAGCAGCGCATTTCACAGGCGCAATCTAGCAGTGCAGGCAGTGCCTCTAGTGGAAATGGCTTTCTGGGCGCATTTTTTGGGAGTATTATTGGCTCAATTATTGGCAATAACTCATCGTATTCAAGAGGCTATTATTATGCCCCGCCTCCATTATATGCGCCTCGCCCACCCGCTACGCCGCGATTAAAAAATTTCTAGCCCTGCAAACTTATGGCTCTTACTCCTTTGGCGACTACTGATTTATCATTGGCTAATTTTTCTCCCACTCATTTCGCGCCTATTTTGCCAAAGGAGGTGCTTTATATTTTAAAGACATTGCATAAGGCAGGCTATGAGGCTTATATCGTGGGCGGCTGCGTGCGTGATATGATTTTGTGTGAAATGCACCATTGGAATAAAATACCTCACGATTATGATATTACTACTTCTGCGCTGCCCAAACAGGTTATGGAGCTTTTTGCCCATACTATCCCTACAGGGCTAAAATATGGCACGGTGAGCGTGCTTATAAATAAGCAAAGTTATGAGGTTACGACATTTCGCGTAGATGGGGATTATAGCAATTTGCGCGCGCCAGATTCTATAAGCTTTTCACGCTCGCTATTAGAGGATATAAAGCGGCGTGATTTTAGCATAAATGCGCTAGCATATTCTATAGAATCTGGGCTAGTTGATGAAGTAAATGGCGTGCAGGATTTGCAGCGAGGGATTATAGCGTGTGTGGGAGATGCGTTTTTGCGCTTTAATGAGGACGCGTTGCGTATTTTGCGTGCTTTGCGCTTTGCTTCACAGCTTGGTTTTAGCATACAAGCCCATACCAAAGACGCCATTTGTGCGCTAGCACCTAATCTTAAATATATAGCAAGTGAGCGCATAAGGGTAGAGCTTACTAAGATGCTCTGTGGGCAGTATGCGCATAGAATCTTGCGCGAATTTAAGGAGCAAATCGCCATTGTAGCGCCTGTGCAAAATGCGCAAAATTATCAACCGCACAGCCACCCAAAACTCGCTTGGGCAGCGTTTTTGCATAATATAGACATAGGGGAGTGCAGAGAAGTTTTAGGGCGATTAAAATTTGATAATAAAACAAAAAGATATATTTTAACTTTGCTTGCATATTATGATATGTCCTTTAGCTTAAGCCCCCTCGCACTTAGGCGTATGCTTGTGGCGCTAGGTGGGCGAGGTGTGCCAAATGCGCTAGAGGAGATAAATGCTAAGAATATTATGCGTGATATTTGCGTGCTTAATGCTAATAGAGCGGGCGTGGAGGCGTTTAGGGCATTGGTGCTAGATACACTTCATTCATCTTTGCCGCTAAGTCTTAAAGAGTTAGCCATAAATGGCACGCATTTAGCTCAATGCGGCATAGCAGGTAGGCAAATAGGCAAAATGCTTTCTATATTGCTTGATGAGGTGCTGCAAGAGCGGCTAGAAAATACGCCTCATGCCCTTATATCGCGCGTCTTGCGATTAAAGGGGGAATAATCTTTTTTTAATTATAATGGCGCATTTCTTTCAAAGGATTGTAATGGTTATAAAACCCTCATACACTAAAGATGGCATTGTATATTTCGCCCCCCCCCCAGTTAAATATTCATAATCCTTTTCAAGCACCGCACAATCTTATCGCAAATGATTTTATAAGCGCGCCGCATATGCATTTCCCAAAAGAGGGACTAGAGATGTTATATGCAGCTGAAAATAGACATTTTTGGCATATTGCTCGATGTGAGTTTATCTACAATGAAGTGCTAAGGGCATTTCGTAGATTCTATAAACTATCGCCCCACACGCAAAATATAAAATCTGCAAATACAGAATCTACATATTTTCAAGAGGATTATAAAAATGCTAAAATCTTAGATGTGGGCGCTGGTACGGGGAGTGTGACACGATATTTTTTGCGCAATGGCTTTAAGCATATTGCGCTAGGGGAAATCTACCCGCAAGGCTTAGAGTATGCCAAAAGTTATGGCATTTCACAACTATTTTGTATGGATTTGCTTGATGTGCCTTTTAGAGATGAGTTTGATTGCATTTTTGCTTTTGATGTGATTGAGCATATTGAAAATGATACATTGGTGTTGCAAAATATGAGAAAAATGCTTAAAAAACATGAGAGGAGTTTTATCGCCATAAGCGTGCCTGCGCACAAATGGCTATGGAATGCGCATGATGAGCTGCTTTACCACAAGCGGCGATATACTAAAAAGCATTTGGTTTCACTTCTGCAAAAATGTGGCTTTAAGATAGAATCTGCGCGATATTTTTTCACTGCTATTACGCCGCTTTTGTATTTGCGAGCGCTGCTTAATCCCGCTCACAAAGCGCACAAGCAAGCGCATACGCCCCTGCGAGATGTGCCTCCGCCTTTTTTATTCAATAAATTGCTTTTGCATTTATGTCGCTTTGAGAATACTTTACAGAATCTAGCGTCCTCTTTTAGTGCGCCATTTGGCGGCTCGCTTTTTGTGATTGCACGAGTGGCAAAGTAGGATTATTTGACTTTTTCGAGGTATTCGCCTGTTTCGGTATTGACTTTAATTTTTTCACCCTCTAAAATATGGAAAGGCACTTGCACCACAGCACCTGTTTCAAGCGTGGCAGGCTTTTTACCTCCGCTGCTTGTATCGCCTTTAAAATTTGGCGCAGTCTCTGTAATGGTAAGCTCCACTACAAGGGGCACATCAACAGAAATTGCCTTTTCGTTATGGAATAGAATCTGCACATTTAGTCCATCGATGAGCCACTTTGCCACATCGCCCACCTGTTCATCACTAAGCGCGATTTGCTCATAATTTTCAGTATCCATAAACTGAAATGCACTGCCATCATTGTAGAGAAATTGCATAGTTCGCTCTTGCAAGTTTGGCTCTTCGCATTTATCGCCCGCGTGGAAAGTTTTCTCAATCACCTTGCCATCAAGGAAAGATTTAATTTTAGCACGCACAAACGCCGCGCCTTTGCCGGGCTTTACATGTTGATATTCTGTGATTCTATAAGGGATACCATCGATTTCTATTTTTAGCCCTTTTTTAAGCTCGCTCATTCCAATTGCCATATTTTCGCTCCTTGTGTAAATTAATAGGTAAAATGAAGCGATATTATAGCAAAAAAGGCTTTGCTGTGGCTAAAATACAGAATCTGCGCAAGCCTTACACAAAGCTATGACAGCAATACATAAAAGCAGATTCTATAAAAACCTAAAATACTCCTAGATTTTCCCCGCACTGCCTAGCACGCCCATACGCTCTACAATTACTCTTGTTACAAAATCTTGCGCGGGGACAAAAAATTTGCGCAAATCAAATTGTGTATTATCAGCATTAGCGACCTTGCGCACTTCAGCGATGAATGCTATGCGCAAATCTGTGTCAATATTGACTTTATTAATCCCACCTCTAATAGCCTCTCTTAGAAAATCAAAAGGCACACCCTTGCTGCCTTTTAAATCGCCGCCAGTGGCTAAGAACGCCTCGCGCACATATTCAGGTATCGCGCTTGCACCATGAAGCACAAGCGGAATATTTGTGCGTCTTTTGACCTCCTCTAGGCGCTCAAAGTCCAATTTAGGCTCACCCTTAAATTTAAAAGCCCCATGACTTGTGCCAATGGCAGGGGCTAGATAATCCACTTTTGTAGTTTTTACAAACTCTTCAGCCTCATCAGGATTTATAAGCACAGCATCTTTTTCATCAACAGAGATATTATCCTCAATTCCCATAAGTCGCCCAAGCTCTGCTTCTACGCTCACACCTTTGGCGTGTGCCATTTCTACTACTTCTTTTGTCATGGCTAGATTCTCACTAAATGGGTGATGAGACGCATCAATCATCACAGAGGTAAAGCCCGCATCAACGGCTTTTTTACATGATTCAAAGCTTGTGCCGTGGTCAAGATGCAGCGCTACAGGGATATGCGGATAGCGATTTGACATAATTTTAACCATACCTACAGCCATATCAATGCCCATATATTTAATCGCACCTTCGCTTGCCTGCACGATGATGGGTGAGTTTGCCTCATGTGCTGCGCGGAAAATAGCATTTAGCATTTCAAAATTGACAAAGTTAAATGCCCCTACGCCATAGCCATCTTTGTGGGCTTTAAGTAAGATTTCACTTCCTTGAACAAGCATACTTCCTCCTTAGATTCTAAGATTTACTTTGTGATTGTGATTTTGGCTTTTTCGCGCAAGGCTTGGAGTTTTTGCATCATACCATTTTGCAAATTTTGCATTTTTATGCTCTCTTCGATACCCTTTTTTGCTTCATTGTACGGGATAACTTTAGGCTCACTTTTGCGCTCTAAATAAATGACATGATAGCCAAATGGCGTTTGCACAGGCTCTTTTGTATAAGTGCCGGGCTTTAAATCAAAAGCAGCCTTTGAAAAATCAGGGTGCATAACAGAGCGTTGGAATACGCCCAAATCCCCACCATTTTTTTGCTGCTTTGAGGCTGGGTCTATGGATTTTTCATTGGCTAGCTCGATAAATTTTGCCTCCACTTTGCCCTTACTTGCCTTATCTAATTCTTTAATAATATCCTTAGCCTCTTCTTCAGTTTTTACTAGAATATGGCGCGCTTTGCCCTCTTGGTTGATAAACATGCCCTCATTTTCTTGATAAATTTTGCGCAGTTGAGCGTCATTCATACTAGGCACTTGAATGCCATCGGCTTGCTTTTTTTGCCACATTTCTACAAGCATTTGCTCTTTGATAGCCTCCAAGGCTTGAGTGTATTCTTTAGAAGTATCAAGCTTATCTTGCTTTGCGGCTTTAATGATGAGCTGGCGCATAAGAAGTTCATTAATCACCATATCTTTTTCTTGGTCGGAGAGCTTGGCATAGTTGAAATTAGGATTTGCTTGTTTAATAATCTCAAAATCTTTATCCGTGACAGCAGGCTTGCCATCGATAGTAGCGTAGGTTTTTGCCTCAAGATTTAGGCATAGAAGTGCGAAAATCGCTCCTAAAAGTAAGGTTTTGCGTGAAAATGTCTGCATAGTATTGCTCCAAAATGTAAGATTAAGCGCGATTGTAGCAGTTAAAGCTAAATGAGAAGTAAAATTATTTTGCTGCTTTTGGCGTATGCGTTTGATGTGTGCGCATTTAATTTGCGCACTTTTATGCGTTTTGTGCGGGTTGGCTCAATGCTTTGGCGCTAGATTCTGTGCGAGTGCGCGCGCTAGGGTAAGGGCAGATTCTATATTTGGCTTTGGCGCGATGTGGGCGTTTATATGTGGAGAGAAGTGTGCAAAAGTGCTTTTGCCTATGGCTAGAGCGATGTATTCTTGCTCCCAAGCAAAGTTTGATATAAAGCTTTTATACGCGCTAGGTGCGGTAAAAATAAGTATGCTTTTGGGTTTTGGCTTTAGATTCTGTGGTAGATTCTGTGGAGTGTTGGTGTAGGCTATGACTTCTTGTAAGGGGATTTGTGCGCTCTTAAGGATAGAATCTAGTTTGGAGATAATCTCTTTTGCGCGCAAGTAAAGGGGCGTGTGGTCTTTAAGTAGAGGGATAATCTCTCTTGCAAAGTCGCCTCCATGCGCACTCTGTCCTATAAAAGCGATATTTGCCTTATGCTTTTGCAGCTCTTTTGCGCTTGCTGGGCTAATTACGAAGCTAGGAATATCGCGCCAATGTGCTAAATGCGGATTATAAAAAGGCGAGGTGGGAGAGGCAGATTTTATAAGTGAAGCAATGCCATAGCGCGAAGTAAAAATAAACGCGCTAATGCCCTCCAAAGTGTGCGTGATAGGGAGTAGGGTAATAGCATTACTCACAAGGCATTTAAGGCTATAATCATGCTCGTATGTCTCTCTTGTGCCTACAAGTAGGATTTCATAAGATTCTATAGAATCTGCCATTAGTATTGCATTCTTTTTAGCGTAATCCAAAAATATAAGCCCACAACGCCGCTTAGTATAAGCGTAATGCCAATGATAATGCTAAGGAGCGTGGCTAGGGCTTGAGGGAAAATCACAAAGATTACACCAAGTAGCAGATACACCACACCCATGCAAGCAATGCCTATGCTGCTATTTATGGCTTGAAAGATTCTATAAAGTCGCCATGAGTGAATAAGCCACAAAATACCCTTTAAAATAAGCCATAGTGCGACAAAAAGTGGGACAAAATTTTGCGCGATTTCTTCTCCGCCAAAAAGCAAAATAAAGCCAAATACACAAGATAATAATCCATCAAGCAGTATCATCACATAGCGCATTTGCACAAAATAAATAATGCTACCCACGCCGCTAAATACCATAATAAAGCCGATAAAATAGGCTAGCATTTGCATCGTATCAAGGGGATACATAATACATATCACGCCAAGAATGATGAGCGAGAGGCTAAAAGCTAGCCATAAAAGGGTGTTGAAACGCATATTTGCTCCTTTAGTTTAAGATTGAATCTGCTTAGAAATGCCTAGCACTAAGCCAATGGCTAGGCAATTAGCAATCAGCGAGCTGCCTCCATAGCTTAAAAATGGCACAGCTATGCCCTTAACAGGCGTAATACCAGAAATTCCAAAAGCATTAATGATGAGTGAAAAGCCAATAAGCAGCGCAACGCCCACACAAAAAAGATAATACATTTTATTCTGCACGCGATTAGCTATGCGAAAAATACGCAATAAAATATATCCATACAGGCAAATAATAGCAAAAAGTCCAATAAATCCTAGCTCCTCTGCAATCCCAGCAAGGATAATATCTGTATGCACATCGCTTAAAAATCCAAGTTTAATAAAGCCATCGCCAAGTCCCGCACCTAAAAATCCTCCGCTTGACATAGCATTTGCGGCGTGGTAGATTTGGTAAGGTTCAGGCAAGCCGCTTATGCGTAGATTTTCCGCCCAGCCATAGGGCAAAAGGGCCAATACAGAATCTTGCGCGCTCGCCCACCATGATTTTACGCGTAAGATTCTATGCGGGCTTGTAACAATGGCTATAAGCGCGGCACTAAGCGTGCTTAGAAAAATAATACCAAGCAAGCGTAAGCTCCCACCAGCAAAAAGCAGCATAACCCCAAGTGTTAGGGCGAGCAGCACCACTTGCCCTAAGTCATTTTGCAGCACGGCAATCAGCACCACAGCGACAATAAACAACATAAGATAAGGGATAAAGATTTTTATTTCATCTTTAATAGAAAGGCGCGCATCGCTCACAAATTTGCGCGAAAAGCTCCACGCAAGGAAATATACAAAGCCAATTTTAAATAATTCAGATGGCGCGAGTGAAATAAGTGGCAGTCTAATCCAGCGCTTTGCCCCACCTGCGGAGCTTACAAAGCTTTGCGGGAGGAAGTGCATACCCACCATAAGGATAATAGATAAAAGAAAGATTGCCACGCCAATGCGCTTAAAATGCACATCAACATCAATGCGTGAAAGCAGCCACATAAGGGTTATGCCAATAATTGTAGCAATGAGTTGGCGCAAGAAAAAATGCAAGGGAGGATAATTATAGAGGCTTGTGATATAAGTGGCTAGCGAATATGACATCACTACGCCAATGCAAGAAAGGAGCGTAACTGCATAAAAAAGCCTAGAATCTGCCATAAATCTCACTTTATATAATTTTGCGCGCGATTTTAACACAACATCAATAAAATGTAAATGTGCGATAATGCACACTAGCTTGCCTTATAGAATCTACAAAGCCCTAAAAATAGCAGCTTGAGATTATAGAGCGTGTGCGTTTGTGTGAAATATTATGCAAAGTTTTGCGCGTATTTTTGCCCATAGTTTCGCCCATAATGGTCTATTTTGAAAAACGGCTTTAAAATCTATAGAATCTAGCCTATAATTTTGCTCCACTTTACGCGGGTGCTTGAGCGGAAAGATAAGCTCATAAGCGGGCATGGAGGAGAATTTAGATTCTGTATTTGTATGCGTAGCATCAGCACGATTAAGCCCTATGTTTAAAATCATATTTTGTTTAGGATAAATACATAGCCCTTTATGCTTCCAAATGCTATATGTCCATGGATAATCCCAAGTGTCAATTTTGCCCTGTGCGTAGGCTTTAAAGGTGTTATACCATAATGTTTTTTCGCTTTTAGAAGAAAAATTATTAAGGATTTTGAATTCATTTTTAAAATCCTTAAATGTAAGTTGATACCTGCTCCACGCTCTAGCCCAGCTTGCCCAACCCCAAATATGATTGTATTTAGAAAAATAATAATCCTCCTTTAAACTTGCCTTAGCACACAAATGCTCCACCTGCGTATGTGGCGCAAAATCAAGCGCGCTCCAGCCGCTTATCATCATCACTTGTTCATTATGTTTATATCGTTCTAAGAGCTCATCACAGAATCTAAAAAAGCTTACATTTGGCAGGCAGTCATCTTCTAAAATAATGCCTTGCTTTTCATGTGAGAAAAACCACGAAATAGCTGAACTTATGGCTAATTTGCAACCTAGATTAGTTTCTAAAAAGCGCGTATGTATTTCACAATCCCATGAAATATGTCCAAGCAAAAAGGCACGAATACGCTCTATTTTTGCTTTATCATCTGTGTGCCTGCTACCATCTCCAGCGAGGTAGATTCTAGGAGGTTTAACTTTGGCAATTTGTGCAAATACGCGCTTTGTAGTATCAAAGCGATTAAAAAATAGCAGCAACACGGCATTGCAGCAAGTGTATGGAGTGCGGATAGCTTGATACATTATGCCACATATAGGGCAGCATAATGCACAAAGTTATGTGCTACCCCCCCCTGTTGGTATTAGAAAGCTTATCTTTTAAGTGTCGCGAAATTTTTAGAATCTTATTCAGTGCGCGCGTAGGCAGGGGCTTTTTGAGACTTAGCTCAAATGCCTTAATGCGCTCAAATGCAAGCGCAGATTCTGTAATTTGGCTTGGATAAGTGATAGGAAATTTGGTATTAATATTTGCCGCATTATATATCTCTCCTCCAGGTCCGCAATGCTCGCCGCTCCCATCAAAGCCAATTTGCTGGATATATGAAATTGTCGGGTGGAGGGTTAGGGCTTTATGTTTGTAGGCAAGCAAGTAGTTAAAAATCGCCCAAGTTTTAAGTTTGCCTTTATGGTTAGCAAGCAGTTGTTGGAAATAGCCCGCTGTGCCATCAAGGTTAATATAATTAATATCAGCTTGTGTGAAATTATCAAGTATCCATTGTGTGTCGCGGTGAAAATACTGCCATCTGTCTGCCCAGCTTGCCCAACCCCAGCAGCTTGCTATGCGTGAGAAGTAGCAATCACCCAAGCCCTGCGGATTAATAGGATAACTCCAAGCAGATATACTCCACACCTTTGGTGTATCTTTGTATCGCTCAAGACTTTCATTCATATATGCTAAAAATACGCGTGAAGTTACAATATCATCTTCCAAAATAATTGCCCTGCCATATTGCTCCATAAGCGCACTTACACCATCGGTTATAGAATCTGCTAGACCAAAATTATGCGGGCGTTCTATGAGGGTTAGGCTTTTGAAATATTTATGGTGCGTATTTTGGATTTGAAATGATTGCAAATACGCGCGCACTTCCTTGATAGAATCTAGCTGCTGCTGTGTGGCTTGCGGTTTGGGCGCATCTTGATAAATAACAAGGTCGCTGTGTTTTGCTAGTGTATTAAGGCTTAGGGCTTGAAGGGTTTGCTGTGTGTGTTTAGGGCGATTGTAGGTAAAAAGCACAATAGGCGCGCAAGGCTTCATATATGGCTCTTTTGGGCGCGTAGATAGTAGGAGAATGAAAGGGAATGAAAATAAATAAAGGTGCTAAGAAATTGAGAGAGATATATAAATCTTAAAAGATTTATACAGAATCTTGCTCTTGCCCCCCCCCTAGTGAAGATATGAGCTAAATTGCCTCTATTTAGTCCATCTATCATGGAAATAGAGGTGCAATTAACAATATGCGGGAATACCTTGCCAAGGACGCTATATGCTTTAAACGCCTCTGCGCAGCATTGCAGGTGAAATGATAAAGGATAGGGCGTATAAATTTTCTCTGCATTTTTATGATAATAGTGCGTATCAAGGCAATATACTTTATTATCGCTATCAACAAATAGCTCACTATGCCAGCTGCTATCAGCTCCGAGCAGATAAATTTCTTTGTATTTGAGCGTTACCGCGCAGCAAAGCGCAGCAAGTAAAACATTTATCCCGCTAGGAATGGCAAGATTACGCGTGTAGAGCCATTTTTGCAATAAAGGGAAAGTATAGAGTTCAGAAGCATTAAAAAGCGCGATATGCAAGCGTGGATTTGTTAGATGTATGCCCTTTTGTGTACGATTATGATAAAAATGGTTAGGCGCTAGAATATACATATCCCAATTTACGCGATTTAGGCTTTTACTAAGATTATGTATAGATGCTTTAAGCAAGCCCTGCACATCTTCGCTCTGTGTATAAAATCCCCAATACGCCGGGTCCATAAGCACATAATATTTAGGCTTTAACTCAAAGGCTAGTTTGTGCGTGATGGCTTGATTTACCATCATAAGCTCTTCATTGGCGAGATTTGCTTTATATGCGGCTATATCGCCATTGAGACTAGGACCATTGCCCAAGATAAAAACGCGAGATTTTTGCGGGATAATTTTAGTAAGAGAGGGGAAAAGCGTGCTGTGGCGTATGAAATCCTGCATATACCAAAGCAAACGCGCCATATGAATGAGATTTCTTTTTAGTTTTTTCATCTAAAAGTAAGCCTTAAGTTATTCTATGCGTAAAATGCCTTAAACAAGCAAAACCGCGATTGTAGCCTATATTTCATAATGGATAGCTTAATTGCTCTATTTCACTCTTTGCAAATTGGACTTCCAAAAAAGCTTGTATTGCTCGATAAAGTAAGGGTTTATGCTTGTTAGATTCTATATTTGCTTATATCACACGCTTTTTGCGCCGCCAAATACCTATAGCATCTTTTATTACAATATCCCTATTTGCATGCTTATCGACAATTTCATCAAAATATGTCTCACTTATGCCCATAGTCTGGCATATGTCATATTTTGCAAGCGGGTCGAGGATATGGTCATATTCGTTGATATACACCAGTGCTTGCTCGCGTGTGATAGCACCCTCTCGACAAAGTCTTGTAGCCATATCTGTGGTGCGCTGCGCGCCAAATTTCACAAACTTACACCAATACTGCACCATATAGCCTATGCTATCAATTTGCGCGAAATGCTCCACCGCGCCTTGCCTATACCACTCATGAAAGTCCTCTAAATCCTTAAATCCCACGCTTTTAGCCTCATGCAGAGAATCTAAATAGCCATAAGGGTAAATCGCACCCATGAAAATAAACTTTATTTGCTCATTGCTATCTTTGTGAAAAATATTGCACTCTTTCGTGCTGCCATACTCAAACGCCGCATCTTCACCATAAAACACATCTCTTACGCCAAATGCCCGCGCTATACGCACTACTTCAGACTCAAAGCTCCCAAGCCTAAGTTCTGCTAGCATGTAGGGGTTAAGGTATTTTTCAAAGCATTCTTTCATCTGTGTTTTGAAGGTTTTGGGCTTGTAGCGGTAGGTGATATGGTCGATGTCAAAATGTGTAGCGATATTGTTAAGATTGTGCGCGCCTGCTTGTGTGCGCGTGCATTCATCATAAGTCGTTACAAGCAAGGGATTTGTAACGCCATGATGTTCTATAAGGCGTTTTACAATCATATGCGAATCCTTGCCGCCACTCACACCAATAACGCATTCATACCGTGCATTTTCTTGCGTAGCAGAATCTAGCGTGCTAGATTCTTTACTCTCTTTATTATGCCCCCCCCCCATTGAATTTTTCCCTAATCGTTCTTTTAAATGCTTGGTAAGCCATTGTTGGCGCGCACTAAAGTCAATGTGCTTTTTTGCCTCTGCATTGATACATGCGCCACAGATGCCATTTTCTACAAAAAGATTTGGGCGGTATTCCATGGGGAAACCGCAGATTTTACAGCCGGTGATGGTAGTCATGTGAAAACTCCTTTTTTAAAATTTTTTAAGGATTGCTCTTTTTGGTAATTTTTAGGAAGTTTGGCTTTGTATAGATGATCTAGTCAAGTCTGCGCGACAAAGCCCGCCCAACCCCAAAAATTTCTCAAAAATCCTAGAATCCTATCCTTAGGATTGCTCTTGTACACAATCTTTGCAGGAGTTTCAAAAAACTCTTCATTACCCTCTAATTCTTCAAATTTTTCTCACAGCCTGCAAATTGTACGCACGATACTAAAATCCTCTTCCGTTGTATTGGTTTTTAGATTGCTCTTTGCGCGATAAATCCTAGATCCTGCAAACTTAGCATGGGTCTTTGCATCACAAAACTCCCTTCGCCTCGTTTTTGAAAACTCTCATCCAAAGCAAAGATATCTGCTACCCTAAAACAGATGATGTTTTAGTACAACTAGAACTTCCCACTCTTGCGTGCAAATAATCCTCTTACATATTTGTCTCCACCTCCTTGTAGCTGGGATGAAAAAATTCTGCTATCACATCATGCTTGCTTGCTAAGATTCTGTGCGTAGGGTATATGCCAAGCACGATGCTATTGCTTGGCACATTGGTGTTTAGTAAAAACGTATTCGCGCCAAAGATGACATTATCGCCAATTGCGCAATCTCCAATAACCTTTGCCCCTGCAAAGAGCACTACACCCCTGCCTAAGGTGGGATACACGCCCTCACCCTTTTCATTCATAGTTGAGCCAATGGTGCAGTTTTGATACGCGCAGAAATACTCCCCATAGCGCGCCCGCCCTAGCACAGTGCCTAGCGGATGGGTGAGCATAAAGACTTTAGGCATTTGCACTTCGTAGAATAAATCAAGTCCGTGCAAGATTTTATTAAGATAATACACCTGTGTGGCAAGCTCGACCTTGCCTTTGAAGAATGCGCTGCGCGAGAGGTAATACAAAAATACCGCGTATTTATCGCTATGGTAGAAGTCATTGAGGCTTAGAGGCATGTCAAAGTATTTGCCGCGAATATGGCTAAGGCAGTGTTCAAAGTCCTGCAGGGCATTTTCTACATCGCTAGATTCTAGTATCTGCTTTGGTGGTAAAAAGTGGCTATGGAGCTGCTTTAAGATAATCTCTTGCAGTGGCGTGCAAAGGGGATTCATACGCTCCCCCTTGCAACCGTGGTGTTAAAAAACATCGCATAAGACAATATTTTGCTACAAAAATTTCGTAAGAATATATGCCGCTCGTTTAGTGCAACATAGCTTAGCGCAAGGACATTTAGCGAATGATAATTTGGTGTGGCTAAATCTTTGGCGCATAAATACTGTGCCAATAAATATTGAGAAAAAACATTCCGTGGATCTTGTGTAAGGCTACTTTGTGGGTTATTCGGGGCTATTTGGTTAGGATTAAAATCCCCCAGTTTAATAACATGCCAGCAGAGATTTGCAAGCGCGTGAAGTGGGCATTTATCTCTGCCCCCCCCCCCCGTTAATTGTGAAACACTCATTGTAGAATCCTCTCTTAAGGTAGTATCTTGCGAAGCGACGCTTTGAAGTGGTATAGTAGGGGAAATATCCTTAGAATTTACTTGCGCGCTATTTGCAGATTTGGTAGCGGGGCTAGATGCTAGGGCATGCTTAGATTCTATAGAATCTAGATTTTCTAGCACGCGCAGGCTAAAAGTGCCAATCCCCCGCTGCGTATAATCGCGCGGAAAATCAATCTGTGGGTGAAATGGCACAATCTCCATGTTGCTTACCTTATGCGCGCACATATCGGCTATGGTTTGCTTGCAGTAGGTGTTGTAGTTGCCATTTATAAGCGGGGCTTTGGGGTTGCTAGGATTTATGCTTGAAGGGCGCGTGCGGTCGCAAATTTGCGTGTATAAATCTACATCAAATTCCGTGTTAAACAAGCTTGAAGCATAAAAATCCGCGCTAGGCTTTAAGATTCTAATAATCTCATCAAAAATCTGCCCTATATCCTCCCTTGCCACCCAGCCCAAACTCTGCCAGCAAAACACCAAATCAAAGCTCTCATCACTAAAAGGCAGCGCGCGCAAATCGCCCTCTATAAACTCCATACGCTCTAAAAATGGTGCATTAATCTCTTGTGCTAGCTTTAATCCATCGCTGTTATAATCAAGCAGATAAAAATGTGCATTTGGAAAAAGATGTGCTAAATGAAAGCTTAATGTCCCACCACCACAGGCTAAATCTGCTATGCGTAAAGGTGCA